>NZ_CP122379.1:3192500-3451112 GCF_029814825.1 Aequorivita marisscotiae
ACCGAAATTCAAAAAGTTGGCTTCGGAAACTGATAATTTAAAATTTGTTTTGGTAGATGCCGAAAAGTTTCCTGAAAGTAGAAAAATGGCGAATGTTGATAATTTGCCAACCTTCGCAACTTTCAAGAATGGCGAACTGGTAAACCAAGTTCAGACCAACAAATTTGAACTTTTAAAAGATCTAGTAGATGAAGTTGCCAGTAATTAGACATATTCAACGCAACAATTCCATAGCGCAGATTGAAAGCTGCGTTGAAGTTTTGGAATCGTTCAGCGAGTACAACCGAATTACGGATGAAGAAATGGACGTCATTGGCGAACTTATTACCAACCTTTGCGGGGCGGTAGAAGTACACAAGATGATTGATGACGGTATGCCGGAGCGCGACGCTGCAAATGCTTTTGCACAAAAAGTTTTGGGAAGTATAGACCGATAATTATTTGAAGTATATTTTATAAAGGTCCCTTTGCAATTATTTGCAAAGGGACTTTTTACATGTTTACCACGCCACCAAATGGTATCTAAAGTAACTTTAATTCCTCTAACGGTACTCGTGTTATTTTAAAACAATTTTATCTTATTTTAGAAATAACGGCATTTATTTAAAAGATATTTTCGTAACTTTCAATAAACAAACACTTTACGAATGAGATGTTTATTGTTTCAAGTATTGTTTTTTCTTGGTTTTGTTGGGGTTTTTTCGGCTCAAAATCACCTTTCCTTTCAGCATTTCGGTGTGGAAGAAGGATTGTCAGGCTCAAATATTACCGCATTTTTTCAAGACAGCCGTGGTTATATGTGGATTGGCACGGCAAACGGCTTAAACAAAGGCAATGGAAAGCATTTTAAGATTTTTACCGTTTCGCGGGATAGTACGAAAAATGGACTTCCCAACCCCAAAATTAGAAGCATCATTGAGGATAAAAACAAAATGATCTGGATTGGCACCTCGGGTGGACTTTCAAAATACGACCCGCAACTTGAAGCGTTTACAAACTTTACAGAAATAGGTGATTGTAAAAATTGTCTGGCAGGCCGAATAATAAAGGTAATTAAGGAAGACGGTGACTATCTTTGGCTCGGCACCAACGGGGGGCTTTCAAAAATAAATACCAAAACCCATCAAATTGCTACTTGGTGGCACAAGGAGGATAATTCAGAAATACCAAATATCTACTCAATTATAGATATACTTCTTCTTAAAAATGGCTCGCTACTTTTGGCTACAGATGAAGGTTTAGTTGCATTCAATCCAAAAAATGATAATTTTAAACAAATAGCCATTCCCCTGAAAATGCGTGAAAAAGGGTTATGGAGCTTGTTTAAGGATTCCAATGACAAAATATGGATTGCTACCAATTATGATGGGGTGATACAAATGTCAGGAAATATAGATAACCCCAAATTTAAGGAGTTTCCCCAACTCACTCACCCAAAAGAAGAAAAAACCACAGTTTACGATTTTGAAGAGGATGCCTCGGGAAAATTGTGGATTGCCAGTTATGAAGGTTTAGCCGTCTTTGACCAAAAAACCAATAAAATAAATTACTACCGAAGTGAAACCGACAACTCAAATTCCATTTCACAAAACGCAATAAAAAAATTGTACCAAGACCAGCAAAATAGAATGTGGATTGGTTCTGCTGCCGGCGTAGATCTGTATGATCCCTACCTTAACCAATTTGAAATATTAAAACACCAAAACGGAAATCCACAAAGCATTTCAAGCAATAATACTTTCTGCATTTTGGAAGATTCTAAAGGATATCTCTGGTTTGGTTTTATGGATAGCGGCATAACCATTCTTTGGAAAAACGAGGATGGCGAACAAAAATTTCATCACATAACTAAAGGTGCTGGCAACAAACATCTGCGCAGTAGCGCTATATATTCTTTAGCCGAAGATAAAAAAGGCAATATTTGGATAAGCAGCCCCGGCGGTCTGCATATCGTTAATTGGCCAGATAGAAGCAACTTTAATTACACAATTACTACCGTTCCAGAAGGTCCGATCGCAGCTAACAAACTTCCCGAAAAACGAATTTACGAGATTAAAAATGATGCTGAAAACCGAACTTGGTTGGCAACCCACGGAGCAGGGGTCATTACCTTTGATGCCGCCGGAAAAGCACAGCAATATCGCTATGAAGATCAAAATCCCGAAATGAGTTCCAAAGACTTTGTTGTTACGCTTCAAATAGACGATAAAAAAAGAGTTTGGTTGGGTAATTTCAATCTGGGCGGGGCTGTAGTAGAAAATCCTACTTCAGAAACTTCTTTTAAAAAAATAAAGGGCGATAAACCCTTCCATTTAAAAGTGGTAAACGACTATTTTTTTAGTGGAAAAGAGGCCTTACTTACAACAGAAGCAGGGGTGTTCCATTTTCCAAATGCAGAACAACTGCTCACTACCGAAAACCCCGATTACACATTATATACTACGGAAAATGGGCTTTCAAGCGATTTTACCTCGGAAATAATAAAGACAAAAAACAACGAATATTGGATAAGTACCGGGAACGGAATTTCAAAAATAAATACTGCTGAAAAAAAAGCCACTTCGTATAAAAGAATAATGAACGCTCGTAACTTTGAGTTCAATCACAACGCGGCAACGCTCACTAAAGACAGCGTTATATATTTCGGAGGAACGAATGGTATTGTTCGTTTTAGACCTTCAGAAATATATAAAAACCAATTTCCACCGCAAGTTTCATTTTCAGACTTTCGAATTGTGAATGTTCCCGTTGCCATTTCAAATAAAAAAACCAAGAACACGTTAATCCCAAAAAATATAGCATATGTTGAAAAGGTAACCCTAAATCCATCCGATAAAATAATTTCCTTTAGTATTGATGCAGTAAACTTCACACTCCCCGAAGAAACCCGTTACGCCTACAAACTGGAAGGATTTGATGACGATTGGATTGAATCTAAAAGCCCTGTAATTACACGGTCAAACCTCGGTGCTGGAAACTATACATTGTTGGCCAAGGCAGCAAACAACGATGGCGTTTGGAGCGAAACGGCTACTCTTGAACTGGAAATGCTCGCCCCCTGGTTCCAAAGTTGGTGGGCGTATATATTGTATTTTTTCCTTGCCATTGCAACCGTGTATTTACTCCTTAAATTACGTTTGCAGCAGGAACGTAGGTTAGAATTAGCCCGGGCGCAGGAACGCGATATTTTTAGAAAGCGAAGCTCACGCGATTTTCACGACGAAGCTGGCACCCGAATTACGCGTATCGCATTGATAACTGAACTTGCAAAAATGAAGTCTGACAATGACCCCGAAATGCTCGAATACCTGGCACAGATTGATACGAACCTTCAGGACCTCAATGGAGGAATGCGCGATTTTATTTGGGCTTTGGACCCAAGTAAAGACAATGCTTTTGATACACTAACTCGTTTTGTGGAATTTGCCGCAAAGTTCTGTGAATTCGGAAATATTCAGTTTAAGTCACAGAATATTTCTGAAAATTTAAAAAAGAAAGAACTCAATATGGCTGAAAGAAGGCATCTGCTACTTATTTTAAAAGAAGCGATAAACAATAGTGTAAAGCACGGTAACTGTACAGAAATAAGTTTTAAAATAAATTCGAGACCCGGAATGCTACAACTAAGCTTAGCAGACAACGGTAAAGGCTTTAACAGCAATACAACTACCCGTGGCAACGGATTAACAAATATGAAAGAGCGCGCCGAAGCACTAGGCGGTGCATTGAAAATAAAATCGGAAACCAATGGCGGCACCAAACTTACTCTAACACTGGAAACTACCCGCTTGGGTAATTGAAAAAGCCTTGAAAGTAACGTATCTTTCTACAAGACAATGACTGTACAGCCCACCATAAAAATTTGTATCATAGAAGATGATGCCTTGATTTTAAAATCGCTACAACAAGTATTGAATAATGCTGACGGTTTTAAAGTAATAGGCACGTATTTTTCTGCGGAAGAGGCACTCGAAAACTTTAGTGAAAACTACCCCGATGTGCTTCTATTAGATATTGATCTTCCAGGCATAAGCGGTATTGAGGCTATTGCGAAGTTAAAAAAAATACAGCCTGACCTAAACATTGTAATGCTTACGATACACGAGGAATCTGAACACGTTTTTTCCGCGTTACGGCAAGGAGCTGTGGGATATTTGGTAAAGGGCAATCATTCAAAATTGCTGCTCGATGGCATACGTGAAGTTTTTGAAGGCGGCGCGCCTATGAGTCCTTCTATTGCTAGAGAAGTAATTACTTCGTTTAAGCCATCGTACGAAACTATTTTAAGCGAACGGGAATTGGAAGTTTTGGAAAAGCTGAGCAATGGCACCAACAACAGCCAGATTGCAGATGAGCTCTTTGTTTCGGTTAACACCATTAAAGCACATGTAAAAAATATCTATAAAAAGCTGCACGTTAATTCACGAGCGGAGGCAGTAAAGAAAGGGTTTCGCAAGGGACTCTTTTGAAGTTTACATTTATAAATTTAAAATAATACAGATGAAACAATTAATAGCCACCACCGTATTTATAATTATATCGCAATTTGTTTTTGCGCAAAATTTTACCGGCAGTTTTGACCTCGTTATTGGCCCGGAAAATCCCGACGTCAATAGCCGCAGCGATACGTTATCCTTCTTTTTTGGAGAAAACAAAAAGGCGCTTATCATTCACGCCCGTGGCAACCAACCCGATCTGCGCTTGGTTTTTAGTCCGAAAGACAGCACTATTACCGGGTTATTTATAGTGAATGAAAAAAAAGGTGGCTATATATTGCCGATGAACAAAAAGTATTGGCCCTCAATGGATTATGCGCTTAGGGATTACGGCACAGGTCCAAGAAAACAGTTGAACACGGCCAACGAGCAAAAAGAAATAAATGGTTACTTGTGTAATAAAATGGTTTGTAGCTTCGATAAATTGGAAGCTACTTTTTGGATTGCCAACGAAATTGAATTGAGTTTGGTACAAGTGTTGGCCTACCAAACCGTAGGTGCCGGAAAAGATGATAGTGCGGTAGAAATGCTAGCAAACTGCGGAATACAGGGATTTTCGATGCTTGCGAAAATTCACGTGCGGGAAAGGAAAGATCCAGTACTGTTATCAATACTTAATTTGAACGATACCTTTGACGATGCAATTTTTAGTACCGAGGGCCATACGCTTGCCGATATGACGGAGCAATAAATATGCTTTCCCTTTATGCATTCACTACTGAACAATTACGCCCAAAAATTGAAAATCCCGCTTGTATTATATACGAGCGGGACTTCAATTTAAAAGCACTTCAACAAAACTTATTTTTCAAATTATTTTATATAGACTTCAAGGTTATTTAAACAAACAATTGGCTACACCCACATTATCACTTACGTCCAAACCCGATTTAAATGGTACCGTTCCCGAAGGCAATGAAGAAATAGGATAACCTTTAAATCGCAATCCATTTATTGATATCGCTCCCCCACCTGATATTTTAATTGCTGAAGGGAACACAGAAACTTCGGTATTTGAGCTTGATGGCGCAGCCCCATTTTTAGGATGTACCATTGTAATTTGCGGTGAAACAAAATAGCTGCCGGCGGTTTGCTGGACTGCTTGGGTAAAATTTAGAACTTCGCCATTCATCAGCAAAGCAGGTACTGAATTTTGATAAGGGTTAGAATAATCCGTAACTGCCTCAACCATATTTGGATGTAATTTGGCATTGGAGGCTTTATAAATATCCTGACCAAAATTTTGCCAAGAAATATTACCGGAAATCTTTTCAGACCCCACAAAAATAGCTTGATGTTCATTTTCAGCCTTTATTTTGAGCGGCGGCAAACTTGAAGTTCCCCATTGCACCGAAGCTGCTTGTTTATAGGTACCATCCCTTACAATTATAGTTGCATTTTTTCCTTGTTGCCGTTTGCCATTGGCAACATCCAACGCTTTTTGAAGTGTTGCAAACGGATTGGTTTTACTACCAGAATTGGCGTCGTTACCATCCATTGCAACATATAGGTTTTCTGGATGATCATCATCACCGTTAGTTCCGTCGTCATTTGGGTTTTGCCCTATTGAGCCTCCCCCTGTATCAATTCCATCTAAAATAGGATCATCTTCAGCTATATAATCTGCTTCCCCACAAAAACACAGTTCGTCTATAAACACTTCACTGCCATCAGTACTGGGGTATTTTTGTGCGAGTTCCACCGCATTCATTCCATAGGGCGGCGTAACGGGAAAGCCACTATTTACCATTTGCAGCTGTATTGCTGCTTTAGCCACTTTTCGGTTTGGCAAAATGCGAAGTGGAATTCTGAAAGGAGTCCAATCGCCAGTACTTTTTGAAATTACTGAAGCAGTTTCTCCCGGCATCACACCACCTGCAAAGTTTTTGTTTTCCATAAATAATATGGGCCAAAGCCATAGCTTATCGCCTTCTTTTAAATTAGCTTTATAATAGCCACATAATGCGCCGGGAGCTTTTTCCACGGGAAAACTCATGTTTTCGCGCATAAAAATTTCGTTTTCTGCTAAGACAGCTCCTTCACAATTGCCTTGACAGGTAAATAATGACCCGCTAAAGGAACTCTTCCGGAGTTGCTCTTTAATTGATGCTGGTAATTTTGCATACTCTGCCGGTTTTTCATTTTTAAGCATTTCAAGTATTGAAGCATTTTTTATCCGAACTCCAAAGCCGAATTTTCCCGGAGTTTGGAATACATTCCGCATATCAAAATTAATGTTTGGCGTGCCGTATTTATCGCCCATATTTGTAGTGAGCCAGTTTTTGGGGTTGTCGGTTCCAGACCATTCCTGAAAATTTCCGTTGGGAATAGGTATGCAATCGTCTTGGGCAATTGCGACCGTAAAGAACAAAAAGCTGATGATATAGAGTAATTTTTTCATATTCTTTCGTTTTATAAAAGTTTGAATTCCGTTCTACGGTTTTTCGCCTTATTAAGTGCAGTATCATTAGAAGCCACTGGGTCGCTTTCTCCTTTTCCCTGGGTTGTTAACCGAGCTTCAGAAACTCCAAACTCGTTTACCAACGCATTTTTTACCGATGCCGCACGACGGTTGGAAAGATCCATATTGTGCTCATCGGATCCATCGGAATCCGTGTGGCCGGTAATCAATATATTTTTTCCCTGTTCAGAATTTATCGCTTCCGCAATTTCCTTTAGAATACCATAAGCTTCAGGTTTCAATTTATCGCTATCTACATCAAACGTGATGGCGGTGGTAGAATAGCTTCCCGTTTTAAACAACTTGGTCCGTGGTTCTGGCAAACCTTCGGCCACACGTAAGTTAGTTAACAAAATGGCCTGATCGTCCTTCAGCCCATAACTGTCAAAAATGATACTGCCAAAATTTTTAGAGTCGTTGATGGCTCGTGGCGCATCAAAAATTTTCTCACCATTCACATACATTCTATAGCGTTTCTCTTTAACTGAAATAGCCACATGCATCCCTTTCTGAAAAGCTTGGCGTATATCTCTTTCGGTTCGCCCTACGGCCATTTCACCCTCACCTTGGTGATCTATCGATTTTAAGTTTTGGGCTTTAACCCAATTGGGATATGGTGAGAAATAGCTATACACATATCGCTGGCCTAATTTTAGAGGTTTAACCCCATCGGCTAAATACACATAAAAGCCTGCTGTTTGTGAAGTATTATTATTCTTTAAATTAAAAGCTCTAACATCAAATTCAACAGTAAAATCCTTTGGCAGATTCTTTGGTAAATCTGGTTCGTACTTTGTATAATTGTACATTTTCAACCATTTTTGTTTCGGATTGTCACTCAAAGTAACAAGCTCACCAGAACCTTTGGTATTCCATAATTGCGGAAAATCGCCCACGGGGTCATCGGCAAAATCGTCAAAAAGAATGATATCCTCTCCCGGCACCCAATCGCTTTTTTTGTACATGGTTACCGTGGCGGTCTCGGTTTGAGCTACTTCGGTGTTGCTTCCACTATCGGGTTCGCCACTATTACCATTTGAGGTTCCATCATTAGAAGTGCCACTGGAGCTACTTCCGCCATCGTTGCCCAAAAGGGTATCCATTGCTTTCCCGGTATCTTTTTCAACTTTTTTCTCTAATTTTCTGGTGATGACATCTTCAGATTTTTTTCCTAATTTTTTCCAGATCTGTGCTTCGGCTGTTTGTACGCCCAAAAACGCCACCAATACCGACACGATAAGTGCTGTAATAAAGTTTTTGTTTTTCATAATTTGAAGTTTAAAATGGGGAGAGTTAATACGTCCAAATCTACTATACACGTAAACGCCAGTCAATTACCCGTCTGGGTAATTTAAAAAATGACAAACCGAATGTTACCACATTGCAAAGGCACTAAAAACCTTTAGGAAGACTTTTAGAATCATTGTGAATTTGATTTCTTATTTTTAAGCAAATAAATTTTAAAAGAAATTATGGCAGAAATAAAATTAGGTGACAACACCATTGAAACATTCGGAACCCTTCCAAAAGTGGGAGAAAAAGCTCCAGATTTTGAATTAACCACGCGCGATTTAAGTTCAAAAAAACTCTCCGATTACAAAGGGTCGCGAGTGGTAATGAATATTTTTCCGAGCATAGACACTAATGTTTGTGCCACCTCGGTTAGAAAATTTAATGAAAAAGCAACTGGATTGGAAAACACAAAAGTGCTTTGTATTTCTAAAGACCTTCCCTTTGCCCAACAACGTTTTGTAAATGATGAGGAATTAAATAACGTTACAAATCTGTCTGATTTTCGCGATGGCAACTTCGGAAAAAATTACGGGGTTGAAATGACCAGCGGCGCGCTTAGAGGGCTTCATTCCCGTGCCGTAGTTGTTTTAGATGAAGATGGGAAAGTAATTTACAACCAGCAGGTACCTGCCATTGGTGAGGAGCCCGATTATCTTTCCGCATTAAAAACTCTTTTATAATGAGGAATTCATTTTTAGGAAAGCGCCTTAAAGCATTTCGGTATGCATTCAAAGGTGCTTTTCTATTAATTCGCAATGAAGCGAGTATTCAGGTGCAAACCGCTCTGGCGATAATAATGACCATTGCGGGTTTTTATTTTGAAATTACTACCGTTGAATGGATGTTTCAAATATTCGCAATAGGATTAGTACTCAGTATTGAAGGCTTAAATACAGCTGTGGAAGAAATTGCGGATTTTGTGCATCCCGATTTCCACAATAAAATTGGATTAATTAAAGACATTGCGGCGGGTGCTGTTTTTTTTGCGGCCGTTACTGCGATAATCATTGGGTGCTTTATTTATATCCCGAAATTTTAACTTCTTATACGCATTCCTTCCCGTTAAGGCTTAAGGCTTTAAAACTACCCAATTGGGTAATTACATTTTCTCTGATTTGGTTGTAAGTTTATTTTTTGAATTAATTTTCACTAAATTTAACACAACCAAACTTATTGATTATGAAACAATTAGTTACTATTTTCTGCATTTTGCTTTTCACTTTCCAAAGTGAGGCGCAGACCAAGCAAGCTCCAGAAGTTCCTTCCCCCATTATTTTTATTTATGATGCCAGTGGCTCTATGTGGGGCCAAATGCAAGGCAAAACGAAGATGGAAATTGCATCAACGGTGCTTTCCAATTCCATTAACGATTTTGCCGAAAACCAAAAAATTGGGCTCGTTGCTTACGGACATCGTAAAAAGGGAGATTGCCGAGATGTAGAAACATTGCTTCCTATTAGCAATACTTCAAAAAGCGAAGTAGCACTGGCCGTTAAAAACATCAAACCCTTGGGGATGACCCCCCTCGCCTATTCCGCAGAAATGGTTATGGAACAGCTTCGGAAAAGTAAGGAAAAAGCGACCATCGTTTTAATAACCGACGGTATAGAATCCTGCGACGGCGATATCTGCGATGTGGTAAAAGCCGCCAAAAAAGAAGGAATTGATTTTAAATTGCACATAGTAGGTTTCGGCTTAAAAGCTGGAGAAACCAAGCAGTTGGAATGTGCTGCAAAAGCCGGTGATGGCAACTATTACGACGCCGCCGATGCCAGTGGCTTAAGTGAGGCAATGACCGAAGTAGCATCAGAAACTGTAGATAAGCCAAAGGGAAATCACGGAGTTTATGCTACAATGAACGGTAAAGCCATAGATGCCTTGGTTACTGCATATAAAGCAGGCACCAAAAATAAAGCCGGAGGCACGCGCACCTATCGCGACACTTCCTTTGTGTATTTACCGCAAGAAACCTACGACCTTGAAATACGTCCCTTAGAAAATTCAAGAGTAGAACCCATTATTTTAAAAGGAATTAGAACCTCCAACGATAACAAAACCTATAGTATTATAAGTTTTGATGGTGGCAAGTTTGCCGTAACCTCTACCAATAATGGGGAAGGCTGGGATAGTACCGTAAAGATTCTGGATGCCGATGGAAAAACAGTTGGCGGTGGTCGTACTTACGGCAGAACTAAGGAATTTGAATTAAACGCAGGCACATACAGCGTTGTATTGCAAGCTATTAAACTAAATGGAATACATACCAAAGCCAAGGTAGAAAATCAAGTTGTAACCGCCGGGCAAACCACTGCTGTAGATTATAATTTTGAGTCGGGCACCCTAGAAGTTGTGCCAATGGGCGGAGGTAAAAATATAGATGCCACAGTTAATATTATTGAGGTAAACTCCCGTACTAGCGTAGGCGGCGGAAGATCATACGATCGAGGTGTAAAAATGAATATAAACCCAGGAACTTATGAAATAAAAGTCCGAGCACTGAAAAAAACAGGTTTTAGCGGCGATAAATCGGCGACGGTAACTGTTAAAAAAGGGGAAGCTATAAAGCAAACGTTCAACTATTAATTGTGAAACATGAATTATAATATATGTACTTTTTTTATAGTATTCTTTGGTTCACTACTTACTGTGGGAGCCCAAAGTGAATTGGGTGAAGGTTTTTTTTCACCAAATACAACAGAAGCCGAAACACTCTATTTATACGACATTCCAAACAGCAGAGCGGGCAGTCAGGAACGCCCTATAGACAGCATTACATTTATAAAGCGATATGCCAATCATGTGGATGGCATTGGTTACGCTCCTGAAGGTTTTGCTCCATTTAACGAAAAGTTGGATTATGGTGTTTTTTTAATTAGAGTAAAGCGATTGGGCCGGGATTATCACGAAATTATCATCAATGAAGAAACTGGCAAAACGGCTTATGTATCTGCTTGGCAAGGGAATTTCATAACCTGGGGCGAGTTTTTATTAAATTGCCATTCGGTGGAATTTATAGACAAAAATCAAAAAGTATTCGATAATCCAATGATAAAATCTGCCGGAAGAGTGGTGAGTCCCACAAATTTTAGGGCTCGCTACATTATGGGCGATTGGATGGAAGTAGAAATATTGGCAGACGATTACAACACTGTAAAGGGAAAAGGCTGGATACGTTGGAAAAAGGACGACAAACTGCTGATTAATTCAAATTTATTTTCCTGATTTCAACTCAGACCTACGAGGAAGTTTTGCAGAAAAGCAACACAATGCCTTGCAGGTAAATACATTCAAAAAAAATATCACGTCTCACATCTAATGTCTAATGTCTAATGTCTAATGTCTAATGTCTAAAAAATGAAAAACTTCTTTAAACCCGCCAAAATCGCCTTTTATATTTTAATGCTTATTACCTTTTTTATTGCTGGGCTGTATTTTGCCGGACTTATAGGAGCAGGGAAAGGACAAGGTTTGGCAGGCGGTGCCATTGTTTTGGGTTATGGGGTTCTCTTTGGGGGTATCGCTTTTATTGCTTCATTTTTTATTGCCTACTTTGTTTCCCATAAATTTATTGTAAACGCCAATATTGTATTGCTGGTAATAATTATAATTTCCTACGGTATAACCCATTACCGGTACAAACAGCGCCAAAAAGAAAAGGATAAAACCGAACAATTTCAATCTATTCCCACTACGCCAACCAAGCAGACGGAGCCCATTGGTATGGTAACATATTATAAAAATGATGCATCTAATTACACATCGATAAAAAATTCATTAAATGTAAATAACGATTTGGGCATCGGGTTTTTTAAGCCAAACTTTTTTCAATTCCCTACCCTATTCTTTTATGGAAATGTGACACAAGAAAAATCGGTATTCCAGCATACCCCCACAGATAGCCTGGCGTTGGGGAGAGATCAGTTTGGAGATTTCGCACTTATATCTGCTCCCCCCTGGCTTTGGCCGGAGGCTATGAATACATCTTTTGGCATTTTTTATTTTAAGGTGAAAACTCTTGGGCGCGAATTTATTGAAGTAGAAGTGAATTCCAAAACTGGGCAAACATCCTACCTCAATAAACACAATGGGGAGTTATTATTTTGGGCCGAATTTTTATTAACGGCTTCCTCACTTAATTTTATTGAAGGAAAAACACAAATTCCCAAAGAAAAACCTCTGGATTATGCAGGAGATATTAATACCCCTTTTGTGCATTTAACACCGTTGCAAGTAAAGGAAGATTGGATTCAGGTAATTTTAAAAGATAAAAATTATCGCGAATTGGGAAAAGGTTGGATCCGCTGGAAAATGAACGACCAATTAGTAGTAAAATACCAATTGCCCAACATTTAAACACATGAAAAGTAGCGTTTTAACGCCGCTATTTTTTTATAAAATTTTATTTAGCTTGTGCCGTTGTATATTTGTATTTTTGCAGCAAATACAACCGCTCCATTAATGGCCAAAAAAAAGAAGAAAACAACTAAAGCTCCGCGTAAAAAAATAGGTTTTTCGCTATCCAAACAACAAAAGATACTTTTGGGTAGCTTTTTGTTTTTATTGGGGCTTGCATTGGTGTTCTCTTTTATTTCTTACTTTTTTACGTGGCAGGCAGACCAAAGTGAATTAGGAAATTTTGCCGAGCGCAATCTTCCCACCCAAAACTGGCTCAACAAATTTGGCGCAAATGTGGCGCACTTTTTTATCTACGACGGCTTTGGTATTTCGGCTTTTATTTTTGCCTTTTTAGTAGCACTCACTGGTGTTTATTATTTTTTCGATTACCTTAAAAAGCAACTAATAAAATTTTGGTTTTGGGGATTGTTATTAATGCTTTGGGCCTCTGTTTTTTTCGGATTTTTCGGGGGTGAAGCTACCATTTTTAGTGGAATCGTAGGATTTGAAACAAACGATATTTTACAAGATTATTTAGGCTTAATCGGCGCTATGTTGGTCATGGTTTTTGTCCTTATTTTTTATTTGGTCGTAAGGCTTAAATTAACTCCAGAGATGGCAATTAGCCTATTTAGCAATACGAAAGAACAAATAGCTTCAGAATTTATTTCAGGTGAAACTGAGAAAACTACTGCCAAAAAAGTTTCAGAAGAAGAAGAAACATCCGAAACGAAAAAACCTGCACCCATCATTGAGGAAAAGGCAACACCAAAACCACCCGTAGTAGAAAAATTAATTTTAAAATCTGATGTTGAAGGCGATGTAGAAATGGAGGTAGAACAAACCGCTGACGAGGAAGAAATTGAAAATTTAAGCAATAAATTAGTCAAGGATTTTGGTGAATTCGATCCCAAACTGGAGCTCAGTAATTATAAATTCCCCAATTTAGAACTACTTCGCGATTATACTATTGGCGCTGGCATAACAATAGACCAAGAAGAACTTGAAGAAAATAAAAACCGCATAGTTGAAACGCTCAACAATTATAAAATAGGTATTGCAAATATAAAAGCTACCGTTGGCCCAACGGTTACCTTATATGAAATTGTGCCTGATGCGGGGATTCGAATTTCAAAAATTAAAAACCTCGAGGACGATATTGCGCTTTCGCTTTCCGCTTTGGGAATCAGAATTATTGCGCCTATTCCGGGTCGCGGCACTATTGGTATTGAAGTACCCAATAAAAACGCCAAAATTGTTTCGATGCGTTCGGTGATTGCATCGGCAAAATTTCAAAATGCCGAAATGGAACTTCCCATCGCCTTTGGAAAAACCATTAGCAACGAAACTTTTGTAGTAGATCTTGCCAAAATGCCGCATATGTTAATGGCAGGCGCAACGGGTCAAGGAAAATCGGTTGGGTTAAACGCTGTATTAACTTCACTTTTATATAAAAAACATCCCGCAGAAGTAAAATTTATTTTGGTAGATCCAAAAAAGGTAGAACTTACGCTTTTCAACAAAATTGAGCGCCATTATTTAGCAAAATTGCCGGATACCGAAGAGGCAATTATTACCGATACAAACAAGGTTATACACACATTAAATTCACTGTGTATTGAAATGGATGCGCGCTACGATTTATTGAAAGACGCAATGGTGCGTAATATTAAGGAATACAACACCAAGTTTAAAAACAGGAAGTTAAACCCAAATGAAGGCCATCGATTTTTACCGTACATTGTCCTGATAATAGACGAATTTGCCGATTTAATAATGACCGCCGGAAAGGAGGTTGAAACGCCAATAGCCCGCTTGGCACAGCTGGCACGTGCTATCGGAATTCATTTAATAATTGCTACCCAGCGACCTTCGGTTAACGTAATTACGGGAATTATAAAAGCCAACTTCCCGGCGCGAATTGCGTTTAGAGTAACTAGCAAAATTGATTCACGTACCATTTTAGACAATTCGGGAGCCGATCAACTTATTGGGCGTGGCGATATGCTTTATACCCAAGGTAACGAGTTAACCCGTATTCAATGTGCCTTTGTAGATACGCCCGAAGTTGCCGATATCACAGATTTTATCGGGTCGCAAAAAGCGTATCCCGATGCTTATCTATTACCTGAATATGTAGGTGAAGAGGGTGGCACAACTATTGATAATGACATATCGGAACGCGACAAACTATTTCGCGAAGCCGCAGAAGTATTGGTAATTGCACAACAAGGTTCGGCTTCATTATTGCAGCGAAAGCTAAAATTGGGGTATAACCGGGCGGGCAGAATAATAGACCAAATGGAAGCGGCCGGAATTGTTGGTCCCTTTGAGGGCAGTAAGGCACGCCAGGTTTTGGTTCCCACAATTGACGCATTAAATCAACTATTAGATAACGAAACTAATGATAATTAAAATGAAGAAAATCAGTCTGCTATTAATCGCACTTACACTTACAACTATCGCACAGGCGCAAGATGCCAAGTCGTTGCTAAAAGAAGTTTCTGAAAAAGTTAAAAGCTACGATAATATTGCAATCGACTTTAAATACAACTTGAATAACAGCAAAGAAAACGTAAACCAAGAAACTCGTGGCGATGTAACGCTACAGGGAGATAAGTACGTTTTAAATATGCTCGGAACTACTCGTATTTTTGACGGAAAAAATATTTATACTATTGTTCCCGAAGATGAAGAAGTAACCATTTCGGCTTATAATCCAAAGGACGATAAAGATATTACGCCTTCAAAAATGTTGACTTTTTACGAAAAGGGATACAACTATAAAATGGATATTGAGCAAAATGTAAAGGGTAGAAAAATTCAGTATATTAAACTTATCCCAATCGATTCAAAAGCTGAAATTAAAGATATTCTTTTAGGTGTAGATGTTCAAACAAAGCATATTTACAAGCTTATACAAACAGATTCCAAAGGAACAAAATACACCCTTACCGTTAATTCCTTTAAAACAAATCAACCTGTTTCCAAAACCTTGTTTACTTTTGATGAGGCCAAATATAAAAAGGACGGCTACTACATAAATAAGCTATAAACGCATAAGTGAAAATACTAGACAGGTACATATTGGTTACATATTTGAAGACGTTTTTAAGCGTCTTCATTATTTTAATGTTCATATTTGTCCTGCAGACCATTTGGTTATATATTTCTGAACTTGCCGGCAAGGATTTAGATGTTTGGATTATATTAAAATTTCTTTGGTATGTTTCACCCAGATTAATTCCGTTGGTATTGCCGCTTACCATTTTGGTAACTTCCTTAATGGTTTTTGGGAGCTTCGCCGAAAAATACGAGTTTGCCGCCATGAAATCTACCGGCATTTCCTTACAACGTGCCATGGGTGGGGTTATTGGCTTTATTGTAGTACTTTCAATTACTGCGTTTTTTTTCGCCAACAGCGTTATCCCCTATTCTGAATACAAGTGGCAGAATTTACGGCGAAATATCTCGCAATTTCAACCTTCGATGGTTATTTCCGAAGGACAATTTAGCCAGATTGGAGAGTTGTTCAATATAAAAGTGGAAGAGAAAAGTGGCGATAGAGGCCAATTTTTAAAAGATGTAGTAATCCATAAAAAGAATGAAGCGAAACCCAATGGCAATTTTACCGTAATTATTGCAAACAACGGCGAGCTTGCTAGCCAAGAAGGCAGCAATACCCTTTCGCTTATTTTGAACGAAGGAAATTATTACGAAGAAATTCAAAGCAACAAACCCGGCCAACAAAAAGGGGAGCCTTTCGCAAAAAGCTATTTTGAAGAATACGCCATCAATATTGACCTTACAGAACTGAACAATCAGGACATTGATAAGGAAAATAATTTGAACAATCAGAATATGTATAATATTAGCGAATTACACGTAGAAATTGATTCGCTTTCAAAAAGTTACAGTACCGACATTCAAAGCTACACTAAAAATATGTACTACCGTAGTGGTGTGGAAAAGTTTAAGGAAAACAATATAAGCGATACCGCAAAATTACCTGCTATAAACTCCATTCTCGAAATTTACAAACCTGCGCAACAGCTGCAAATAATTAAACTGGCATTAAACAACGCTAAAGGAACATTACAAACCGTTGATGCCAAAAAAGTAGAATTTAAAAACAAAACCAAAAGATTAAACAAGACCGAAATTGCACTGCATGAAAAATATGCCTTGGGTGTTGCGTGTATTATTTTATTTTTTGTGGGGGCGCCGCTCGGAGCCATTATCAGAAAAGGCGGAATGGGGTTACCGATGGTGGTGGCAATTTTACTCTTTTTAACCTATCATTTTATCGGAATATTTGCGAAAAACAGTGCCGAAGATGGCACCATGCATCCGTTTATTGCTACTTGGTTGAGCACGGCAATAATGTTTCCGCTAAGTATTTGGCTAACCTATCGCGCCACAACGGACCAAGGTATTTTTGATTTTGATAGCTTTATGCAGCGAATTGGGCGTTTGTTTGGCAAAAAGCCATCGGAAGAAATAGCTGAAAAAGAGGAAATTTCCATCTTACTTACACAGCAGGAAAAAGCCTTGATTTTATCGAGAACCGAAACCCAGCTTAAAGATATTGTAAAAAATTATCGTCAGTATGGTTATTCCGAAGAAGTACGAAACGCCGCTTTACAACAACTTAGCTTAAAGGGATATTCTGAAATGGAACTCAAAATGAGTGGCGATTTTGAGAATAGGGAATATTCTTCCGCCTTGCAAAGTTTTAAAGAATCTTCTAGTTTTTCAAAAAAAGCATTGGTTGCCTATTTCGCTTCCATTATTAGTGTTTTAGGAATGATTTTATTTAACAATATAGATTTAACCATGTCCGAAACCTTAAAACTAATTTCTCAAATTGGGCAGATTATTTCGCTTGTTGCCTTATATGTTTTTGCAATTAAATCTCTTTTAAGCAGCTCAAAATTTTATAAAGTTTTAGGGAAAGATCAAGACACCGGTGCCTGGATAATATTTATGTTGCTAGGCCCCGTTATTTATGTGTTTCTTCACTTTAACCACATAAAGAAAATGAAGGAGGAATTACAGATGATAAATTAATTTTTCTAAAAATTATAGGGTTTCGGCAGTACTTCCGACACCTCATAAATTTATAGTTTTATTGAATTTTAATTTTTAACCTTCAGTACTTCAGCAACACGATAACCAACCTATTTAATTATGTACTCCCGTATTGTTTTGGCCGGATATCGGTTACTTTTAAAATAACCAAAGTAAACTAATTTGGCATGGCTAATTATAGACGTTTCTATTATCTTTGCACAACATATTTAAAGCTATGATTTCCACAGAAAAAGAAAAATCAATTCAACTCAACACTATAGAAGAAGCCATTGAAGATATTCGCAATGGAAAGGTAATTATTGTTGTTGACGACGAAAACCGTGAAAACGAAGGAGATTTTATTGCCGCCGCCGAAATGGTAACGCCAGAGATGATTAATTTTATGGCTACCCACGGACGCGGACTTATTTGCGCACCACTTACCGAAGAACGCTGCAAGGAGCTCGATTTAAATATGATGGTAGAAAACAACACCGTGCTTCACCATACGCAATTTACAGTTTCAATAGATTTAATTGGTCACGGTTGTACAACGGGAATATCTGTTCACGACCGATCTAAAACCATTAAATCGTTGGTTGAGGAAACCACCAAAGCTAGCGATTTGGGAAGGCCTGGGCATATTTTTCCGCTTCGTGCCAAACAAGGCGGTGTTTTAAGAAGAACGGGGCACACGGAAGCTGCAATAGATTTAGCGCGTCTTGCCGGCTTAAAGCCCGCTGGAATTTTAGTTGAAATTTTAAACGAAGACGGTACTATGGCACGTCTTCCCGAGTTAATAAAGGTTGCCAAAAAGTTTGATCTTAAACTTATTTCAATTGAAGATTTAGTGAAATACCGCATGGAGCACGATTCTTTAATAGAAAAAAAGGAAGATTTTAAAATAAATACAAAATTTGGCGATTTTAGACTTCGCGCATATAAACAAACTACCAACGACCAAATTCATATTGCCCTTACAAAAGGCAATTGGAAGGAAAATGAACCCGTTTTAGTTCGTGTTAATGCCACCTTAGTAAATAGCGATATTTTAGGAACGCTTACCAACAACGCCGAACAAAAATTAGACGATATGTTTAATGTTCTGAATAAGGAAGGTAAAGGCGCTATTGTATTTATAAACCAGCAGAGCCAGTCTTTGAATTTACTGAGCAGATTAAAAGAGCTTAGAGAAAACCAAAAGCCAAATGAAATTGCCAAAGCACCCCGTATTGAAATGGATGCCAAAGATTTTGGAATTGGCGCTCAAATACTCCACGACTTGGGAATACACAAAATTAAACTTCTCTCCAATAGCGAACAGACCAAACGTGTAGGGATGATTGGTTACGGTTTAGAAATAATGGAATACATTAAGTATTAATTAGAAATCGCTACCTATTTAACTACGAACACAAATCTATTTTGTTCTCAGACGCGAATATAGAGGAAGTTCCAAATTATACACTTTACTTATCTGCAGGAATTATCTGCAGGGCAGCGCTTTTAGTTCTCCCTCAATTTCATCTGCTCGCGTTAACATAAAGTCTGGAGAATGAAAATAATTTATATAGTCTATGAACGTAATATAAGATGATAACTTCGTTTTTTCCCAATCGCTGTCGGTGCTCTCATGAACTTTCTTCATAAAATCATCTAAATCAGAATAATCGAAATTATTCAAATCTGATGGATTTGAACCATTTTGGAGCGCATGGCAACCATTTTTTATAAAATGGGGTATAAATGATGCTTCACCATAAGGATTACCCACCTTTTCAGATAAATATTCTAAGTCTTGGAAAAAGGCGATAACTCTCTCATTCTCCGTATTAAAGCAATGTTCCTTTACTAATTCATATAAAATTAGAATCGCATACTCTATTTTATCACTATTGAATTCATCGGGACAGTAGATTTGTGTTCCAGCCGAAAGAACGGCCAACGAGTGCAGTTCTAAGGCATCCTTTTTTCTCAAACAATTGCTACCTGCTTTATCGATTAAAGCAGTACTTTCCAATAATTTTTTATGATAGACATGCATTAATTCAAGACAGCGTTGTTCTAGCGGCAAATTGGTTACAGTATTTACGGTTTTTGCCATATCGCCTATAAAATCTTCCATGGCTTTGGTATTGGCGGCATCTTTACCACTATCAGTGGCATCGCCGCGTTCTTTTTTAACGTCTTCAATAAGATCGTTAACGCTAATCTGGGTGTACGATATTGTGGGTAGGGCAAAACACATTAAACATACTATTGCGTATAGAGATTTCAAATAATAAATATTTTAAAAAGTTTTACATGCCGCTGTAATCTGCTTTGCGTATGGTAAATGGTTGTTCTTTAATTGAAGTACAAATCATATGCATATTGTCTCTCTTCCGCTTGTTGGAAGTATATTCCACTTCCATCATCATAGAATTTTTATCAAAAGGAATAGTGGGTGCATTATTATCTTTTTGCATTTTTTCCATACTTGCAAACATGCCTACAAAGCTAACGGGTGCTTCATTAGTAATGTAAATTTTACTAGTGCCTTCCTCCTGTTTTACCAAATAACCTTTGCACTTGTAGCCTAAAATTGTTTTTCCGGCAATTGGGGTAATGTTTATATTATCTACATTATTTTCTTCACCGCTCTGCCCCTTTTCAATCATTTCCTGCATTTTTTCGCCTAAAGGCATACGCATTTTCATCGCGGTTTTTTGTCCGTCATTATCCATAAACATTACCATGGCTTGATTTTCTAAATCATACACTATAACGTTTTTATTTTTTTCTTCTGGCATAGCATTTCCAAAATAGCCCGCATTTGGTTGTACATAATATTTTAAAGTTGACTGATCCTTATTAGAAGTAATCTTCATATCAATCATATATTGAAACGTATAAGCATCTGGGATCCCCTCCATGCCACCGCCAAAAATGTTCATTGCTCGTTGTTCTACCTTTGCTTTTTCCTCTTCGGTAAGTTCGTCGGAGTTAGCCTCTTCATCGTTCGATTTTTTTTCATCTCCGCCCTGTATTACACCGTCGATGGTTTTATCTGTAGATTTTGATACTTCGCGGTCTGTTTTGTTTAAAACAGTTCTCTCCACCGCATTTTCTGCTGTTTTCTTAAGTTTTTTTAGAAATTGAGCCTGTGCAGTTGTACCTAAAAAAAAGATAGCCAATAAAATAAGTAAATGTTTAGTCTTCATAATTTTTTAATGATTTATGTTTTTATAAAAGTTTTTACGTTAATCAATTTTTTTCGACTTTAAATCAAAAGGTATTTTATAACCATCGTTAAAATACTAAATAAAATTAAATATAGAAAAATCTCTTTAATTCTACCTCCCTTAATAGTTTAATTAATAAGTATATAGTAAGGGTTTGATAGCAAGTTTTTATGAATTATAAATTTATTGTCGGAGATCCTACAATTTATTTCGAAGCTATTTTGAAGAATAAAAGTATAAAAAAACCCAGCCGAAAAATGTACTGAGTTTTTGAATTAAATTGGTTAAAAATCTAGTTCAACCTATGAAAACATAATTTATAAAAGCATTACAATACCGATGCAATTGCTTTTTTTAACGCCTCTGCCCGCTCGTGAACCTGCTTTTCTTTCCATCCTATTTTTATTAATGAAGAAATAGTTCTACTCATTATAGCATCACTTTTAGAAAAATCTGTGTTGTTTAAATCTTGCATCTGGTTTTTTACTTCGGCAGGAAGATTGCCGAGTGATTTTAAATTGCGAAGGTGTTCCCAACCATTTATGTAATGCCAGTTGTTTGTGTACCAATAAAAACAAGCATCTACTCCAGCATCAATTAATGCTTTGTGCGCTTTTTGGGTAAGTTCTTCTGTAGGGAGATAAAAACTTAAAAACGAATAATTTTCTTCACCACCTTCGGGAACTTTTCTAAAGGTTACTCCCTGTACTGTTTCCAAAGCATTACGAAGAATGGTATAATTATCTTTCTGAATTTTTAAAATACCGTCTAATTTATCTAGCTGTGCCAAACCAACGGCAGCATTTAATTCTGAAATTCTAAAATTATACCCTAAAAAAGGATGTGATTCGGCACCGCGATCGTTACCTATGTGGTCGTGACCGTGATCCTGATAGTGATCTGCATGGAGGGCATATTTTTTATTATTGGTTAAAACAGCTCCCCCTTCGCCACAGGTAATAGTTTTTACATAATCGAATGAAAAACACCCTAAATCGCCATAACTTCCTAAAGCTTTGCCTTCGTAGGTGCCACCAATAGCTTGGCATGCGTCTTCTAACAGAATAAGATTGTGTTCTTTGCAGATGGCTTTTAACGCTCTTAAATCTGCCATAGAGCCGCACATATGTACGGGCATTACACATTTGGTTTTGGGTGTAATTGCAGCTTCCACTGCTTTTGGATCTACTGTTAAAGTATCATCAATATCAACCAAAATAGGTACGGCTCCCAAGGCCAAAATAGACTCAAAACTAGCAACAAACGTAAAAGTTGGCATAATTACCTCATCGCCTGCACCAATGCCAGCAGAAGCTAAAGCTACGGTTAGCGCTGCAGTGCCGCTAGAAACCAATTGGCAATATTTTGCGTCCATTCGTTTTGCAAAAGCTGTTTCAAATTCCAGTGCTTTCCAATGATTGTTGCGCATTCCATCAAAACCATAGCGCATTAAAACTCCTGATTCTAAAACGTCGTTTACTTGTTTGCGCTCTTCGGCGCCGAAAATTTCAAATCCGGGCATTTTTTAAATATTAAGGTTAATGTAATTTTTAATTTATAGGTATCCTTCAAAGATAAGGGTGTAGATTAAAAAACTGATAAATTTTTATAATAAATTAATCTATCACAATTGTAAGTTCATCTACCCCGCGACGTACTTTTTTAAGGTTAATAAAGAAATCTGATTCGTCTCGATAGCCAACCGGAAGTACAATTACAGACTCCAAACCTTTTTTATCTAGACCGAGGAGTGCGTCGTATTTTTCAGATTGAAAACCTTCCATCGGGCAGGCATCAATTTTTTCTACGGCGCAAACCGTTAATAAAGCACCCAAGGTTAGGTAGAGTTGGTTTATCATCCAATCTTTTATCTCGGCACTATTTTTTTCGGTGAAAGACTCGATAAGATCCTTTTCAAAGGGTTCTAAAATGGTACGTGGCGTTTTTCGCAACCCTTCCACCCGCTTAAAATGATCTACAATAAAGTTTTCATCAATGCTTTTTTCAATACAAAGTATTAAAACGTGGGAAGCGTCCCGAACTTGCGATTGGTGATAGGAAAGAGGCATTAATTGCTCCTTTAATTTAGGGTTGGAAACCACGATTAGTTTTAACGGCTGCAACCCAAAAGACGTGGCTGTTAAATTGAAGGTTTGCTTTAGGATTTTCAACTTTTCATCCGAAAGCATTTTTGATGGATCGAATTTTTTTGTTGCGTATCGCCAATGTAAATTATCAATTATATTTGAAGACATTTATTTGAATAAATTAGAGAAATACAAAAATACTGATAAAAGTATTACTGCATATTTTTTAGTAATGTTCCTCATTTTAATTACTTATAATTTTATAAAAATATAATTGCAAAAAGAGTTAGAATATTTAAAAAAGCTTTTTATATTTGCACCCGCATTAAGGCAAATAGCTTTATGAGGCACTCAAGGAGAAATGGCAGAGTGGTCGAATGCGGCAGTCTTGAAAACTGTTGAGGGTCACACCTCCGGGGGTTCGAATCCCTCTTTCTCCGCTTAGAGATTATCAAATCTCCCAAAAACCCGATAAACACTATGTTTATCGGGTTTTTACATTTTCTTCAATATCAAACAAAATCATATAATATTAAATAAAGAGTGCGGGATTCGGTGCGGAAATTTTTAGTCGAATATACGCACCGAATTATTTGTTAAATGTTGCTATATAGGCTTTTATATCGATTTTAAATAATTATTTTTTGTATCTTTAAGGATAACAAAAAGTACGCACCGATGCAAACTACATTTTCCATCCTATTTTACCCAAGAGGAAATGATATTGATAGAAATGGAAACGCCCCTATTTACGCACGAATTACTGTTAATGGTAAGAGAAGTGAGTTTAGTATAAAACGTAAAGTGCAAAAAACGGGCATAGTATACCACCCACAGCGGATTAATGTGAGCATAGCGCGGCGGGTGAAAGTGAACCACCTGGAGCGGGTGAAAGTGAACCACTAAAAATCGATTCTATTTGTAACGCTTTAAATATCTTTTTAAAAAAAGATATTATGGCCAACAAGCAAATAGATATGCGAAAAATAAAACAGGTTTTCAAACTTTACAGTGAGGGCGTCAGTAAGCGTAAAATAAGCCTTCAGCTAGGATTATCACGCAATACCATCACTAAATATATCGATTTCTTTAATCGGTACCATCTGACAAGCTATGAAGTGTCCGCGATGACACTCGAGGAACTGAACAGGCTCCTTAAGACCGACCAAAAGGGCAAGAGCCAACAGCTCTTGACCCTAGAGAAGTACTTTCCCTCCTTTGACAAGGAACTGCGCAAAACGGGCGTGACCAAGGAACTGCTCTGGCAAGAGTACTTTGCCAAGCACCCAGATGGCTACAGGCTTTCCCAGTTCAGGTATTGGTACAGGGAATGGGTAAAGGAAGTATCCCCGGTCATGCACTTCACACATAAGGCCGGCGATAAACTTTTCATTGATTTTACGGGCAAGAAGCTTTCCATTGTAGATCGCTATACGGGGGAGATACAGGAACTGGAGGTCTTTGTCTGCGTACTGGGCAGTAGCCAATACACGTATGTTGAGGCCTGTGAGAGCCAAAAGAAAGAGGACTTCATAGGCTGTGTGGAAAACGCTCTCTGGTTCTATGGCGGCGTACCACAGGCCCTGGTGCCCGATAACCTAAGGGCCGCAGTCACCAAGAGCAGCCGTTATGAGCCTAAGGTAAACGAGACCTTTGTAGATTTTGCCGAGCACTATGAAACGGCGGTACTTCCCACCAGGGCCTACAGGCCCAGGGACAAGGCCATCGTTGAGAACGCAGTGCGCATAATATACACCCGTGTCTTTGCGCCATTGCGTAACCAGACCTTCCATACCAAGGCCGCCCTGAACAAGGCCATACTGGAGCTTCTAAAAATCCATAACAGTACATCTTTTAGGGGACGTGAATATTCCCGCCATTCGTTATTCGAAGAGATTGAAAAGCACCAGCTCAGGCCCTTGCCCGCCCAGCGCTATGAGATCAAACGCTACGCCAATGCGACGGTCCATAAAAACAGCCATATTTATTTTAGCAAGGACAAGCACTATTATAGCCTGCCCTATCAGCATATAGGCAAGCGCGTAAAAGTGGTCTACTCAGATAGCGAAATAGAGATCTACTGCCAGCACGAACTGCTTACGGTCCATCCAAGGGCGAGACAGAAATATGGATATAGCACAATAAAGGAACACATGCCTTCCCATCATCGCTTTATCAGCGAGTGGAGCAGTGAAAAGTTCATTGCCTGGGCGTCGCAGATAGGTGTCCACTGCAAGTCGCTGATCATCCATATACTGGAAAAGAAACAACATCCCGAGCAATCCTATAAATCGTGCCTGGGCATATTGCACCTCACCAAAAAGGTAGGCAATACCCGGCTGGACAATGCCTGTAAGCGCGCCCTGGATTATGGCGCGTACAATTATAACATCATAGAGCGTATCCTTAAAAATGGATGGGACACCCTAGATGAGGGCACCGAGGAACAGACCAATATCCCGCACCATTATAACATCAGGGGGAGCCATTATTATAAATAAATTAAAACCAAAAAACTATGAACACACAGACATTGGAACACATGAAACAGTTAAGGCTATACGGTATGCACAGGGCCTTTGACAGCAGTCTTTCGCCACAGAGTATAACCTATACCCGAGATGAACTCGTAGCATATCTCATCCAAAGTGAATGGGATGACCGCCAAAACCGAAAAATAGAGCGGATGACAAAGGCCGCACGCTTTAGGTACAGTGCGGTAATGGAGGCCATAGATTTTGATGCCTCGAGAGCACTGGACAAAAACCAGATACAGCGCTTTGCGAGCTGTGATTTTATACGGCAAAAACAGAACATACTTATTACGGGAAGTACCGGTGCCGGAAAAAGTTATATGGCATCGGCCATTGGGCACCAGGCCTGTTCATTGGGATTTAAGGTTATGTACTACAATACCAACAAACTCTTTACCATGCTCAAGACATCAAAAGCAGATGGGTCTTATTTAAAGCAGATCAATAAACTGGAAAAACAGGATCTCCTCATTTTGGATGACTTTGGCCTTAATGCCCTGGATGCCCTGAACAGACATTCCTTTATGGAAATCATTGAGGACCGACATGGTGAGCACAGTATAATTATAGCCTCCCAATTACCAGTGGAAGCCTGGCATGAAATCATAGGGGAACAGACCATTGCAGATGCCATTTTGGACCGTCTTGTACATAATGCGCACAGAATAGATATCAAAGGGGAATCGATGCGCAAAAAAATGAAAAATAAATATTAAATTTAACCACAAATGAATCGATTTTGAGCACTTACTTTGCTATGCTCACTTTCATCCGCCGCAAGTGGCTCACTTTGTCCGCCCTATCCAATAAAGCAACAAATACGGTATTCATAATTCATAATGAGAATTTTATTTTGTGACTACACTTATCATTTTCTCCAATAATTCTGTTGGTTTTGGCCTTCTATATTTGTCGTCAATTTTGTTATCGAGGTAATGGGCGAAAGAGGCATAGCTCTCACTGATAATATCGTCAACTTGTTGTTGGTTTTTGAAGCGGTGGTTTTTCAAATTTATATTCAAATACTTGGAATGGTATTCCAACAGACAATCTTCAAAAGAAAGTTTACGGGTTTCAAAAAAGTGACTGTTATAAATTAGAGTGTCCATATCTATAATGATAAGACTTCTTACATTTTCTACATTCAAACCCTCTTCATTAAAATTGTGAGTGCATTTTTAAACCATCCATCAATTAGCTTATTCATTCCTGGCGTATTGAACATTCTGTAATGGACAATTAATATTGGATATATATGTGCTTTTTCAGAGGGTGCGTTTTTATCAAATGAAAGTGATTGGGTCAATATCTCTCTTATGGTGTCTTTAAGTTGTAACACTGCTTTTGACTTGCCTTTTTCATTTTCTACAAAGGTAATTTTAAGCTTTTCCAATACTTCATTATAATTGGTAGATTGCTTTATTTCCTTTCCTAAAAGAACATCTTTTGATTCAAACACAAATATTCTTTTGCCATTGCGCACATAATAATCCGGTGCTCCTTCAAATTCTGCATCCAATTCCTTACCGGACTTTTGTATAAATCTATTACCAAATATCTTCTTCAGTGTTTGATTCAATAAATATTGTTCAGAAAATTCCAAATTTTTAATGCCATAAAGGTTTTTTAACTGTTGGTTTTCCGGAAGCGTGGCATTGATGTCCTTAAAACGAAAATACAAGCCTTTGTAAATCATTTCTACAACAAATAATGGATAGATAATTCTATATTTTCCTTCATCTATTTTATAGAGCGGATAACTTCGAGTTTTGGTAAAATCAAAATCGGTTAACCTTTCATCATCCAGTTTTATATGTTTCTCAATAAACAATGAGAGTTCTTCCTGCTTGTCAGCCTCCAGATGTATTTCAGTTTGAGCCTCTCTTTTTGCGGTTAGCACGGGAAAAACAATACACAATAATTTATGAAGATACTTCTTGAAATTTGGGACATCATAATAATTATAAAATGCCTTGATTAGATGCTCGCTACCTTGAAATGATTCTAAAAACTCAAAGAAACTGTAGGCTTTCAAAAATTGACAGTAAAACACCTTATTTATTTGGTAGTCTGTAATATCGAAACTGTGCAGATTATTTCCTATGAAAAAATTCGTGAGATTGCCATTAATATCATATTCCTTAAAATTTTGTGCTAAATCCTTACCTCGTTCCGTAATTGTTTTTTGATTGAAAACAGTGTAGGCCTTGAAAAAATTGATTTCAATATCTAAAAATTCCTCTCTGCTATATTCCTTATTATCAAATTCGGCTGGATTATCGTAAACGTACTCAAAATAGGTAAGACTACTCATTGGATATAGGACTTCAAAACTTTCTATATCGAAATCATTTTCCCTTGCAAAAATTACCATCCGTTTATAAACACTATCTGCAAATTGAAAATTGGCTTCTGAAAAATATTCTGGCAAAAAGCCTGTAAGACCAGAAAATTTAGAACCGCTATTTTTAATTCCCAATAGAAAAGAACCCATTAACAATCGCATATCCTTGCCTAAATCCTTCAAATAATGGTCTATGGATTTTTGTTCTTCTTCAGGAAAGCAGACCTCGAAAGTTAATGGCATTTTAATTGTTACACCCATATTCTATAAAACATACCTTCATTTCTAACTTTTAATTTAACAATAGATTTTCTACCCACCTTTTCTACCCACTTAAGGAAGTATGTAATTAATTTTCCAATGGCCACCTTTTGCTCCACCCATTCTTTCAATAAGACCAATATCTTTTAGAGCATCAATATTATTATCAATGGCAGTAGGACTTAAGCCTATTATATCTTCAAGTTCTCTTTTAGAAACTTTATTATCTTTATGAATAGCTCTAATAATTCCAACTCTATTATCAGTAAGATTATCTACCCACTTATCTACCCACTTATCAAAATCAAAAGGTCTTCTAAATGTAACAGTAAATATACCTTCAGTATTAAATTCAGGTGGCGTTAAATCTTCTTCTACCATTAAATCCCTCATTCTACTGATACCAGAACCTACTTGTTCTACCATTCTAATTCTTTCAAATAGACCAAATATCAAAGGATTTCTACTTAAACTTCTTTTTCCAAATTCATTTTTAGGAATGCCACTAACAAGTCCGCCAGGATTTGAAACTTCAACTCTATCAGTAAAAACTTCAATGGAAATACGCGCACCTTTATCATAATAATCTCTATGTGCCAGCGCATTGATGATTGCTTCCTTAAACACTGTTTCGGGAATTTCCCAGAGTTCCTTACGTGGCTGTGAACCTACACCCTCAATATCATATCGAACATTAAGCTTTGTTTTAAGCCAAGCCATCGCTTGAAGGAATTGTTGATATAGCGTTCCTGCCATTGTCTTATCATCAACAATGTATCTTTTGTCAATACCATCCAAGGCAATACAACGAATTACTGCTTTTTCAAAAAACGTTTCGGGGTTTTTTGCGAAAAACAAAGCGGCACCATTTTTAAGATAACCTTCTTTTGTAATCAGTTTAAGATTTTGAAAAACCTGCTCATTGGAAATCGTGGAATTTAAACCTGCCAAATCCCTAAACTGAATAATATTGGCATCAGGAATATCTTGTACTATATCAATGGTTTTACAGGGTGCTTCATCGAAATATATTTTATCGGCCTGTTGAAAAAAATCCCTCATTTCCTCAACCGTTGTTAGTTTTTGGGAATTAGGGCCTTGGCGTACATAAATAGCACCCGAAAGTACATAAGGTTTGCTTTCGCCCGAAGGCACTTCAATTAGCACCAACTCTTTACCATCAACCTCTAACGGATAGATTTCACAATGTAATGCAGGTGTTATTTCGTTTATTGAATTTTGAAGTGCAGAGTGCTTTGCATTATTGAAAGTAATTCCTTGAATAACATTATTGTCATCCACACCTAATAAAATAGTGCCTCCTGCTGCATTGGCAAAGGCACAGATTTCTTCTGTGACCTCTTTGACCTTGTTTGGAATATTTCTCTTGAATTCCACATTATAGCCCTCTCCAGATGCAATCAAGGATTTTATTTCAGCGGTGCTTAACATAACTATTGTGATAACTATGGATGATTCACAAAGCTATTGAAATTGTTTTGGTTATTTATTTTTAATTTTCTTTAGTACAGTATTTCAAGGTTAATTTAAATTACCAGATACTCTAATTAAAAAATCAATAGTGTGGCAGCTCGCCGTTATCTTTTATATTAGTAACGTAATTAAATAGGTTTAAATCGATGGTAATCCAATACTCTTTTTCAGCTTCAACTTTTTGTTTAAGACCCTTGATTATTTTTAAGGATAAATTTCTAAAATCTTCTACTACTTGAGCTAAATCGTGTTCATAGAGTTCGTAATAGTCATCTTTAAAAACCTGTTTGCTTTTTAATTTCAACTCTCTTAAAGACAGAATTGGATGCTCAATTAATAAATAATCAGCAATAAAAAAGTAATTTCGATACATCGCTTCAAAAAAGATTAAATCCACAGATTCTATGGGCAAATGATAATCCCTGTAACTATGTTCATCTTGGAAATTGTGATAACGTTCCAAGGTTGATAAGAATGTTTTCATTTCATTTTCAAAGAGATTTCTTGAATCTTGAAAAGCATATCTCAATCTAAAAAGTGATGGTCCCGATTTTTTGTCAAAAAAGTCCATATCTTTTGATATGGAATAATTGAAGGTTTTTTGCTTTGCAAAAGTTAAAAAATTCTTTTTTATGAAATTTTTCACTGAAACGAAATACATTTCCTTTTTTTGGTTGTCCGTCACACATAGAAATACTGGTACTGGAAAGCGATACCAATAATTACTCGTTGATATTTTTATATTGGATATGGTTAGTGTATTATCTAAATTCCAATCTATAGTATCTTTAGATTTGAGTTGTATGGATGCTAAATCCCCTGTCAGTCGATTTTTTTCATTTACCAATTCCACATAACAATCAATCCCATAATCTCTTTCTGTGACGGACAATCCAATTATCTGGAATGTGATTTGCAAATATTTTAAATGACGCAGATTCAGAAATGTGCTGCGGTACTCGTTGTGGTAGTTGCATATTTTCCTATTTATTCTTATTCCGTGAAAACTTCGGTTTCCATATTGAAGTGCAAAATCGTAATTATTTTGGAAGCAGTGTACAAAAATAAATCTAAATGCTTATTTATTTAGAATATGTCTTTTTAATATTATTTCTAAATCTTTCTCCGAAAACCAAATCTATGTTTTTATCCTGTGAGAAACCATTAACAAAGAACAGACATCCGCAAATAGCGGACACGATGAATTTATTCATTGTTTAAAATTTTAGGTTTAATCTTAATGTATAGTAGAATCCCTATCATAAAGACAGGTGCGCTTAAACGATTAACCTAAAGATGGTGGGCCTCGGGAGTCGAGGGATGAGAGGTAAGAATTGAATTAATTGTTGGGTGGACGATAAATTGGCGGTTTGCTGTTTTGCTTATCATCAATTACATAAAAGCCTTGAAAATCAGTAGTAGGTTTACGATGTTATAAGAGTGTAACTAGGTTGTTTCTTATTACGACATATAACATTGGTTGAAAGACCTACCATATTTCAACTAATTGGCTTTTGATTGAAGCATTTAACCAACATTTTATATAGGTCAGGATGCTTCTTTTTAAGCAAGTCCGGACGTTCAAAGAAATACTCTGATGCAACGGCAAAGAATTCAGCTTGATTGGTACCTCCATGTTTTCTGATATCGGAATGATTATCATTTATCGATTCCATTTCTCTATGGATTAAGTTAAGCCAAGGTATAGCATATTTATGTTCTAATAATCGCTCTGGCACGCCGTCTGTCTGGTCATCTATTTTATCAATAAGATGAACAAATTCGTGTATGCCAGTATTACTTTTATCGGTTGTGTTTTGAAAACCGTGGTACAATGCTTTTTTAGATAAAATCATTTGCTTCTCAAAACGTCCATTCCCAACTATTCCACCAATATTTCTTGAGTTATCTTTACTACTAAATTGCATATCCTCATTAAAATTATCTGGATACAAAAGGATACCGCTTAAATTGGTGTAATGCCATTCTTTAAAACCAAAAACAGGGATTACTGCGCTTGCCGCAATTAAAATCTTGTCCAATTCTTCCAATTCAAACTGCACACCATCTATATAAACCTCACTTAAAAATTGCATCATTTTTTGTTGAAAAATAAGCTGCTTATTTTTAGAGAGATTTCTATAAAACAGAACATTATCCATCAATAATCTGTGCCAATCCTCTGGAAATGACTTTACACTATGGCGTTTCGCTTTTCTGTAAAAATGAACAGCAAAGAGAATAACCACAACTGAAATTAAAATATAAGCCATATTAAAAGGAAAGTATTAATCTACAGATTCAGCTTTAAAGCCAACTTTTTGCAAGGTAGCCTTTACATCTTCTTCGGTTACACCATCACTTTCAATGGTTAGGATTTTATCAGGATTAGCGGTATCCACTTCCCAACTTTCTACACCTTCTTGTTTGTTTAAAAAAGGCGTTACTTTTGATACGCAACCACCACAATTGATATTTGTTTTAAATTTTAAAGTTTTCATTGTATTTGAATTTATAATTAATATTAAAGTTTTACTCGTTTGAGCCTTAAGCTATTTAGAACTACAGATACGCTACTGAAAGCCATTGCCATTCCTGCAATCATTGGGTCCAATAAAAATCCATTTACTGGATACAAAACGCCTGCTGCAATAGGAATACCAATGAGATTATAAATGAATGCCCAAAATAAATTCTGACGTATGCCCAACACCGTTCTTTTCGATAGTTCCAAAGCTTTGGGAATAGATTGCAAATCTGACGTTATCAATGTCATTTTTGCAACGTCCATTGCAATGTCCGAGCCTTTACCCATTGCGATACTTACATTGGCCTGCGCCAAAGCGTGGGAATCGTTTATGCCATCACCAACCATCGCTACTATCTTTCCTTCTGCTTGTAATTTTTCAACAAAAGCAGCTTTGTCCGAAGGCATCACTTCTCCTTGGTAATTTGTTGTTATTCCTACTTGTTTTGCGACAGCAGATGCGGTTTTATTGTTATCTCCAGTAAGCATATAGACCTCAATGCCTCGTTCTTGAAGTGTTGCTATGGCCATTTTTGAAGTTTCCTTAATCTTGTCTGCAATGGCGAGTATCGCCAGCACTTGTTTTTCATTGCCAAAGAAAATGACGGTTTTCGCTTGCTCTTCGAGACTTTCTGCTGTTTGCATCAAGGAAGCATCGATTTGAATATTTTTCTCAAGCATTAGTTTATGGTTTCCAACATAGTATGGTGAACCATTTTCTGTTTGAGCTTTCACACCTTTTCCTGTAATACTTTCAAAAGAAGCAATTTCAGCTTTTTCAATATTTTCATCTTTTAAGTGATTGACTACAGCTTCCGCCAAAGGGTGTTCTGATTGTGCTTCAATAGCTAGAAGAACTTTTTTGTATTCGTTGATATCTTCGAGTTTATCCTTCCAAAATATATCAGTTACTAAAGGTTTTCCTTCTGTAATTGTACCTGTTTTATCAAGAATGACAGCATTCACTTTATGACCGAGTTCTAAACTTTCGGCATCCTTTATAAGGATATTATTTTCTGCGCCTTTACCAATTCCCACCATAATGGCGGTAGGTGTTGCCAATCCCAAAGCACAAGGACAGGCGATTACCAATACTGCTACAGAGGTCAATAAGGCTTGTGAAAAGGCATTATCGCCTCCTAAAGACATCCAGACAATGAAGGTTACAATGGAAATACCCAATACCACAGGAACGAAAATACCGGCAATCTTATCGACCAGTTTTTGAACGGGTGCCTTACTCCCTTGCGCTTGCTGAACCATTTTAATGATTTGGGAAAGCAGGGTTTCTCCACCTACTTTTTCAGCGGTAAATTGAAAACTTCCTTTTTGATTAACGGTACCAGCGAATACCTTTTCCCCTTGGGATTTCTGAACTGGAACGGGTTCTCCAGTAATCATACTTTCATCTACATATGAGCTTCCCTTGGAAACTTCGCCATCCACGGGAATCTTTTCTCCGGGACGCACCAAAATGGTCTGACCTACTTGAACAGACGAAATAGGAATTTCCTTTTCTTCACCATTCTCAATAATTTTCAACGTTTTAGGCTGTAGTCCCATTAATTTTTTAATGGCTGAAGATGTATTTGATTTTGCCTTTTCTTCCAATAGTTTCCCCAAGGAAATAAAGGTGATAATCACGGTAGCCGCTTCGTAATATACGTGAGGCTCGATGCCACGACTTAACCAAAATTCAGGAAAAAAGGTATTGAATACACTAAAGAGGAAGGCGATTCCGGTACTCAACGCCACCAAGGTATCCATATTTGCTTTACCGTGTTTGGCCTGCTTGAAGGCATTGATGAAAAAACTGCGCCCAAACCAAAAAAGAATTGGAAAGGCCAATACCAATGAAATCCATTTGCCTGGTTCCCATTGCATATAGAACATTCCCAACACAAAAATGGGTAGCGTAAGTATCGCCGACCAGATGGTTCGGTTTTTTATGTCCTGATAATGCTTTTGCTGAAGTTCTTGCTGTACTTCCGAAGGGTCTTCGGCATCAATTATAATATCGTAACCGACCTCACGAAGCGCGTTTTGAAGTTGATTTGGACTCAACTCCTTGTCATATTCCACAAGAACGGAACTATTGGCAAAATTAACACTTGCATCAAACACACCTTCTGTGTGTTTTAATACAGATTCAACACTCGCTGCACAAGAGGCACAGGTCATTCCCGTAACTGGAAATGATTCTTTCACACCCTGTTTATGATTCTTCTTTTTGGTTTCAAATATGTTGATTGTCTCCATAAATCCGTTCTTATTTGTATGTTACAAATTTCAGGATTAAAAGACTGTAATGTGTTACGTTATATGCTGAATGATTTGTAGAATTTACTTTTCACGAATTATTACTACCAATTGGATAAGTCGTTTTTAATTTATCTTTTATCACCGCAATGGATACGTGTCTATCAGTCTCTACTATTTGTAATCAAATACCCTTTTGATTGAATGACCTTTTTTATCTCATCGACATTCGTTTTAGTGGTATCAAATTCTATAATTGAAGTCCCTTCTTCAAAAGACGTAGATACATTTGTAACCCCGTCAATTTTGTTTACCGAATGGTTGATGTTTTCTTCACAACCCGAGCATACCATCCCTTCAATATTCAACTTTACAGTTTGAATATCGGTATTGTTTGTTGCAACAATTCCTACTTTCTCCGTTGAATGAAATATTTGTGGATAATAAGAAACCAATGTCATTACAACAACAAACACTGTAACCAACCACAAATAGAATTTCGACTTAAAAAATGATGGCTTAGCCATATCACAGTTACCACAATCGTCCACCTTCTTTTTTTTATAAACCTGATAAAAGGCCAGTCCCAATGACAAAAATGCTATAACCAACAGATAAGGTTTCAAGGCAATAAGCCAAGAAAAATAGACAGAACTTCCACTAATACCAGCTACACTTGTAAGTAGCAAAGGACCCCAGCAGCATAGTTTAAGGGAAACTGCTGAAAATACAGCAGTCCCCATAGATGTTTTTTTGTTCCATTTAGTAATTGCCATACCTAACAACTTCCTATTCCCGCGTTTACCAAATCCTCTTTTGTGATTTCGATGTTGGTGCAGCAATTCAGTAGTTTTCCGTCCACAGCAATGGCGGGAACTCTTGTAACCCCATATTCCTTCATTTTTGAAACACAGATTTTACTTTCGCATTGCTCGGACAGATTATGAAGTGTGATTTCGCAGTCCTTTCCTGCTGTCTCCTTTACTAATTGTACCACAGGCTCGCATACCGGGCAACCTGCTGTAAAAATCTCAATTTGTCGTTTCATCTTATGTTATGTTTAAATTAATAATGGAACAAAGATGAGAACGTTAGGTAGGGGGTCACCAAACTTTTTTTAACCTTTTTTTTCGTTGTAGTTTTTTAATCGAGTTTCAATGGCTTGAATTTCTTTTAACTTGTTAGTTAAATCGGATAATTCTAAGTTTGGGAATTCACTTTTTAAATATTCAATTTTATCTTCATTGCCACAATTGCCTGGGCAAGAGTCCACGGCCTTTACAATTCCAATAGCAAGTGCTTTTCGATAGACTTCATCCAGCAGTAAGTAATGTGCTTTTTGAATCCCCTTATCAATGGATTTGAACTGTATGTTTATTTGTTCGGGGTCCTTTCCTTCATCAAGCATTTTAACAATGCCGTTTAATTGACCACTCAAAGTTTTTAATCTGGATTTAATATCCAAGATTAAATCAGTAGGTAATTTGTACTGTTCTCCTTTCATAACTCAAACTTAACTCGCGCAGCAACTTAATTTGGAAACATCTTTCCCAAAGGTAATCGCTGCCAGTTTAACAGATTCTCCTAAAGTTAAATATGGATAAAAGCTTTCTGCTAAATCTTTTACAGTGATTCCAAATTTAATAGCCATACTCAATTGTTGTATCAGTTCACCACCTTCAGGTGCAACTACTCTTGCGCCTATTAATTTATCGGTTTCAGTGTTGCGTATCAGTTTTATGAACCCTCTGGTATCTTGAGCTGCCAAGGCTCTTGGAACGTGAATTAAATCAAGTTTACTGACTTCAAAAGGAATTTCCTTTTTTTCTGCTTCAATTTCATCTATACCTGCTCCTGCGATTTGAGGGTCTGTAAATACTACCCAAGGCAATGATGAATAATCAATACTTGTTTTTGTTGATGAAAACGCATTGTTCACTGCTGTACTACCTTCGGTTGCTGCTGTATAAACAAATGCCGGTGTAATGGTGACATCTCCTGCTGCATAAATATTGGAAATATTGGTTTCCATTTTTTCATTTACAATAATATGGCCGCTTTCTGTTAACTTTAGGCCGATATTCTCAAGCCCTAATTTAGAGGTGTTAGGCTTCGTCCCTGTAGCCACCACAATATGTCCTTTTTCAACAATTTGAGTTGTGGAACCATCAGGACAATTACAATGTATAATTGTATTGTCTCCATCCTTTTCAAATTTAAAGGCTCTAAAGTTTGGTAAAACCTCAATACCTTCACTCTTCATTTGAGTTTCCAACACGTCTGTGATGTCTTTGGTTTGACTGCGTAAAGGTCTGTCGGTAAATTCAATGATACGTACTTTTACACCCAATCTGTTGTAAGCCATCGCTATTTCCAAACCAATATAACCTGCGCCCATAATGGTCAGGCTTTCAGGTTTTTCTTCTAAATCGAACAAGGTCACATTGGTTAAATAACCAACCTCATTCAGTCCTTCAATATTTGGGATATTGGTAGTTGCTCCTGTTGCTATAATGATGTTAGCTGCTGTGTATGTATCTTTTCCATTTACAAGAATGGTTTTATTATCTACAAATTCTGCCCAACCTTTAAGCATTGTTAAGTTTTTGAAATCACTTACCACATCCATATATTTATGTTGTTGTAGTGTGGAAACTAATGCTTTCTTGTCTTTTATAATTTGAGTAAAATCAATGTCTGCTCCTTTAGGTTTTATACCCTTAAAATTGGAATGCGTAGCGAGACGTACCGTTTCGGCAGCCCGAATAAGGTTTTTAGACGGTACACAACCCACATTTACGCAAGTGCCACCAAAATCTAATCCTGCATTTACCATAAGTGTTGTGAGCCCTAAACCTTCAGCTTTAATGGCTGCTGAAAATGCAGCTGAACCACCACCAATAATTATTAAATCGAATTGATTTTGGCCTTTGGAATTTACAGCGGAAACCTCTTCCTCGTCGACATTATTTACAACCGAATAATCACCAACGCTGTTTATAGCATCTATTACATTTGCCTTACTCATCTTATCAGCATCAAAATTAAATTCGCCTTTTCCGGTTTCGTGGTTAACTGTGGAACTTAAAACTCCTTCAGTTGCGTTCATATCCTTTTCGATATGTGTTGCACAACCTTTACAGGTCATACCCTCGATTTCCAATGTAATGGTTTCTCTATTTTGAGGCATTTTGATTTTCATTTTAGCTGTATTTTTCATTGAAATCGGTACTGTTTACTTATTAAAAATTAGACCTTCCCTTTAATTACTTCGGCCTTAAACCCTTTCTTTTCTATGATAAGCTTTAAGGCTTTGATACTTGTTTTTGAACCATCAAACTCAATAACAGCAATATCTCCTGGATATTCAACTGAATGTTCCAAAACACCATCTACTTCTTTTAATGCATTGTAAATCGAATTGGAACAACCAGCACAAGTAATGCCTGTAATTTTAAATTTCACGGTGGTTGCATTTTGTTTCATTGAAGCTACTTCCACAACTTGATTTATAACCTCCTTGCTTTGCGATTTGGCCTGAACAGAAAACAGCATTAAAGCTAAAATAGGTACTATCGATAGTTTTGTCATAATGGGTAATTTTGCGTTTATTTATCTTTTATAACCTTGTATCCTGTTGAATTAATTGCCTTTTCAATAGCTACTTTAGAGATTTTAGACTTATCAAACTCTACGACGGTACTTCCCTTTTCATACGAAGGGTTACATTTATAATCCCGTCCAATTCATTTACAGCGTGTTTTATGCTTTCTTCACAGCCAGCACAAGTCATTCCTTGAACAGTAAAGTTTACAGTTTGAATATTTGATTGGTTTACAATGACCACTTCTTTTTTATTATCCGGATAAAAAATGGATGAATAATATGGAAATGCCAGCATTATAATTGCAAATACAGTTACAATTCCTAAAAACTTTTTTGATTGTATAAATTTTGGTTTTTCGTCTGTTTCACATTCGCAGTCAATTTCTTTTTGAGGTTTTAGTTTTTGATACCAAGCAAAGCCGAGCACTAAAATTGTTAGCCCGATTAGATAAGGTCTAAAAGGCTCAAGCCAAGAAAATGTTGAGGCAATTCCACTTGTTCCCGCGATTAAAGCCAAAACGGGTGTAATACAACATAATGAAGCTGTAATAGCAGCAAGTAAACCTGCACCAATTAATTTGTTCTCACGTTTCATATCGTTTCTAAAACTTTGTTTTTATCGAGTATTTCAAAAAACGGATTTAATAATGTTGAATATTCAGGGGTTAGTGAGTAAAAAATCGTTTGAGCATCTCTTTCGGTTTCCAATAAATTTCTGTCCTTCATTTTTCTCAAATGTTGAGAGATAGCAGAAATATTCATTTCGAGAATATCACTTAAGTCGCAAACGCAAAGTCGTTTCTCCTCAAAGAGTAGGTAAAGAATTTTTAGCCGAACATTATTTCCGACTAAAGAAAGTCCATTTGCCAAATAGTCAAACGATTCATTTAATTCTGAAACTGTCTTTTTACAACGGTTTATCTGTTCAATATCTGCCTGTTGTCTAATGCAAGAATTATTTTTCATAAGGCAAAGTTACAATTATTTCTTATTTAAGCAATTACTTAAATACAAAAAAGAATGATATGTAAATTTTGATCATTATGTTCCTTTTGTTTTGATTTGTGTTTTTGTAAAAACTTAAAGTGCCAAAATGTGCATCTGTTTTTTTTTGCTTGCAGGTAAAGGTATTAGTGGCTTAACAGTTAATTATCTTTTAAAACTACAAAACAGAAAATTCTGTGTGGTATTAGATGGTGTTAAGTGGTCCTCTGTTATACATTGAATTTTGTCAAATCCTTTTTTTAATTCCGATGTTAATTCCTCTTCATTGTATTGTTTTATTTCAAGTCCGCTACATTTTTTTGGTCCGTTTTGTGAAAAGGTTCCTATTATTAAATAACCTCTTACAAATATTGTCGCTATGTTAGTATATTTTTTAATCTGGTCATCTGTTGTAAGAAAATGAAAAGTTGCTCTGTCGTGCCAAACATCGAAAGATGTATCTGGTTCAAATTCGGTAATGTCGCTTACAATCCAATTTACTTTACTTGCCTTTTCTCCCAGTCTTTTTTTAGCTTTCGCAATTGCTTTTTCTGAAATATCAAGTACAGTAATATTATTATACCCTTCTTCAAGTAAATAGTCAACAAGCTTACTGTCGCCACCACCAATGTCTATAATTTTTGCATCCTTATTTAGTTTGAACGAATGTATAATCTTCAGCGAAATTTTTGGTATCTCTTGTGTCCAACTTACTTGGTCTGGATTTTTAGTTTCGTAAACTGTTTCCCAATGTTTCTTTCTGTCCAATTTCATTTTGATATCTAAATTCGGTTCATTGGTAAATCAATATATCATCTATTGATTTAAATATCCCTTTAATAGTGGTAAACACACCTTAAATCTCATCCAAGGATTTTCGGTTTTTGTCCACGGACTTCTTAAACTGCGTAGGTGTCATTCCGGTTGCTTTTTTGAATTGATTGCTTAAATATGCAACGCTACTATAATGTAGTTGAAAAGCTATTTCACTTAAGGTTAGTTCATCGTAAACTATGAGTTCTTTTATACGTTCAATTTTTTGGTTGATGATATATTGCTCAAACGTGATGCTTTCTACTGACGAGAATAGGGAACTTAAATATTTGTAATCCAAATTAAGTTCACCACTTATAATATCTGCCCATTTTAAATCGGTTTCGTCGTTGGAATGATGTATTTTCTCAACAACCAAAGTTTTCATTTGCTCAATAAGTTGACTTTTACGGTCGTCAATCAAACTGAAACCTGAATTTTGAAGGGCTTCGGAAAGCTCTTTTTTGGTGTTTGCATTTAATGTTGACACTAATTTAACTTCTCCCAATTTAATAGAAGCATAGGATATTTCAAGTTGTTTTAAAATATTGGATACTGCCGAGATACATCTTGGGCAGACCATATTTTTAATATAGATAATCTCTCTCATATAATACTTGTCTTTAAAACAAGGTTAACCCAGATTTGTGTAGAGAATAGTAAACAGCAGCTATCGCAGCAATTACAAAAATCAATACTATCACAACAAAAGCTATAATTTTATCTTTTTTTGTGATATTACTTTTAGGTTGATGCTTCTTCCTTTCATTTTTTCGTCTATTTCTTCTGCTTTCACTCATTATCGTTCGCCATTATAAAACCAAGATTATTTTTTGGCCTTATGTAGATTACTTGATTAATCCGTAATTCGTTTTATTTTAAAGTTGCTTTTACCTCTCCACAGGTTAACATAGCCTCTCCATAATATGGATTTCGCACTTCTTCTTCCAAACTTATCCAATAGGCACCTTTATTGTTATTGGCCATTGGGCAAAACTGGATATATACATTTTGGTTGACCCCAAAAAGCTGTACACCACTTATCATATGTGCCGAAAGATGCTTGAAATGCCCTCTTTGTGCTGCTATGTCTGAACTGTTCTCAATAGCATTTGCAGATGATTTTAGTTCCTTTTGAATGGTCATCCAATGGTTATGCGCCTTTTTATCAGATAATAACTTCATATCCACTTTTTTCAAGGACTGGTTGATTTGTTCTCCTGCTTGTTGAGCACCCTTGGTATCATCGTTTACCAATGCATCCTTTAAAAGAATATAATCATCAAAAACCTGTTCTAACTGATTCTGAAATTTGTTTGAAACCCTAATTCTTTCCTTCATTTGAGAATGATTGGTTACATCCATATTTTCTCCAGAACCATCTTCTTGCATTCCCAAATGTCCTTCGTGTCCTGTCATAGTTTTACCTCCTTCTTGATTCATCATTGATTTTTTACCTTGAAGCTGTGCCGCGGCATCTACTGTAAACGTGCCGTTAGTTACCACTTCATCTCCATTTTTTAAACCTTCAAGAACGGTATAACTATCGCCAGTGGCATTGCCCAATAAAACTTCTTTCATCTCAAAAACAGCTTTATTAGGGTCTGTTTTGACATAGACCACAGAACGTTCGCCCGTCCACATAACAGCCGTTGACGGTACAGAAACGGTGTTCTCTGTGCTCGTTCGAGCACCCTCGATTTTTCCTTCCACAAACATTCCCGGCTTAAAGAGGTCTTTTTTATTTTGTAAAACAGCTCTCACAACCACCGTTCTTGTAGCAGAGTTTAATAAGGGGGCAATAAACGAGACCTTGGCGTCAAACACTTCATTTCTATAGGCATTGGTGGTTACTTTAATGGTTTGTCCTTCTTTTAAGGACGCAATTTGGTTTTCGTAAGCATCAAATTCTGCCCATACTGTATTGAGATTGGCAATTTTGTATAAGGGTTGTCCTTGTTTTACATAGTCACCTTCTTCTACCATTTTCTGTGTTACCGTTCCTGATACGGTTGCGTACACAGGAAAGTTTTCTTGTACTTTCCCAGAGTTTTCTATGGCGTTGATTTGCTTTTCTGAAAGTTTCCAAAGTTTGAGCTTGTTTCTAACAGCTTTATATAATTCTGGTTGCGATTCTTTCAAGGATGAAGCGGTAAGCAGTTCTTGTTGTGCCGCAACTAATTCTGGCGAATAAATAGTTGCCAAGCGTTGTCCTGCGCCAACACGTTCTCCTGTTGAATTAACGTATAGTTTTTCAATTCTTCCTCCAAAATATGTGACCTGTACGGCATTTGACTCTTCATTTGCTTTTATCTTTCCAGATAATTTTAGGGAATTATTTCCTATTTGTCCTTGTCCCACAAGTGACGTTTGAATATTGGCTAGAGCCATTGCGTTATCGGTCATTTTGATTTCATTGGCATTGAGGCCATCGGCACCCGATTCAGCTGGAATTAAATCCATTCCACATATTGGGCAGTCGCCAGGTTCTGGTTGCATAATCTGTGGGTGCATAGAACAGGTCCACATTTGATTAGTAGCAATTTCTTCTGAATGTTCGTGATTGTCTTTAGCACTATTTGTTGCCTTATCAGTAGAATCTCCACCGAACAGTAGAAAGCCACCTAGAAGGCCAACAATCAAGGCAATACCTATATAAATGATGTTTTTTTTCATTGTCTTTGTTTTTATTTGTTATTTTCTAATCGTTTAATCATTGCTTTCATTTCTGCAATTTCCTTTTCTTGTGCTTTAATTATATCATCTGCTAATTTCTTCACTTCCGGGTCTTGTATATCCGCTCGCTTACTGGTTAAAATGGCGATAGAGTGATGCGGAATCATAGCTTTCATATAGAGCACATCGCCAATAATTGGGGCCTGTGCCCTCACAAGGCCTAACGCGCCACCAAATAGAACAATACTTCCAAGAACAATTGCTATATTTTTCTTTTTGTTTTGGTACATATTACGCATTGTTACAAACATAATAATGGCCATAGCGGCAATACCCAAACAGCTCATATAAAATCGGGTAAGACTAAAATAGACGTGGTCAATTTCATAAGAGTTTAAGTACATTGTAACGTACATTGCTATGAAGGATGCCACGAGCATACCTACAAATTTTGTGTAGTTGTTTTTCTTTGAATTTTGATTTGAATTTTCCATTTTATGTTGGTTTTAGTGTTACTTATTTTCGTTTCTTTTTAACCAATTTTCTAATTGTGGGCGACGATATGTACCAAAGTAAGAACCCACTTAATACTGTAATTAACCCTAACAATGAAAACGCCCGCAGGATTATGGTATTAAAGTTGTCCCTGCCTTGATAGTCCATAGTGTGGTTCATCCACAAAAAATCGAACCAGCGCCAGTTTCTATGACGAACGGTCTGAAATGCACCATTTTCTATGGCGACATAAGCCTTCAAGTTTTGTGGGGTTTTATATGAAATCTCATAGGCTGGTAATGGACGACCACGGTATTCGTGATGTGCATCTACTTTCTCAATTCGTTTTATACCCCTTATTTCCAAATCGGGCAGCATATATCTATTGGCTACCTGTTTTGCTTCAGCTTTAGTAATACCATTTTTTTCATTTCCCGTTTTAGCACTAAATAAATTAGCTTCGTTAATCCAATAGTACGGCTCATTGGCTATTTCCAATAATTTTAGTGTTTGGATTGGTTCTTCACTCGCTAATTGCTCAGTCCCCAATAGGTTGGAAAAAGCAGTTTGCCGTGGCTTTTCTTTTTTGAACTGGTCGCCGTGTATTTCATCAATGTCCGTCCAGCTAAAATACATTCCGCTGATAGTCCACATCAAGAACTGAATGCCGAGGAATATACCCAAGTATCGGTGCGCTTTTCGAATCCATTTTGCTGTCTTTCTGTTGACCATACTTTCTATAATTTAATTCACAAAATATTTGACAATTATTCCACCTACCAACCAGACGTAACAGATATAGGCAACATACTTTAAAATCTTTTCAAGCAATGGGCTTTTAGGTGCCATCCCGCTCATCGTACTTTCAACACCCTTATTTTTAAAGAACCCTAAATAGTTGTTTGTAAAACCCTGTGTTTTCAGATTTTTTTCTTGTTGTCATTAACCATTTTAATTTAAGCTCTTAACTAAATAATTGAAGTGCCAATGCACCACCAACTATTAATATTAGGATTGTATATACTATATAATTGAGCCATTTTTTAACCACAGATTTACCTATTATTTGTTGGCAACCGTTCTTGCAACATTCTTTCATTGTTATAAATTCTTTTCTTTATTGTTATTTGCAAAACCATATAAATAATACTTGAAGATGAGAGGTAAACTTTAATGAACCAACCAAATTTTTACCCCTCAAAATCAAGCATCTTCACTAAACTTCTTTTCTGCGAAATTTTAATTTGCCCGACCTAGGAAGAGAGACGCTATATTTAGGGATTTAATCTCTCTCCCAGTTCAGGCTGCTATTAACCAAATCAACTTCTCTTTTTCAAAAGTTCATTGTGCCTGACTTGGGAAGGAACTAACACTAATCATCAACATTGTTTTCCTTCCCACGACAGGACTTTACAACTATTCAGGTAACCCTGTCATCTCCTAAGCTACTGTTAACTAATAAACCAGTATATTTAAAAGAGTATTAAAGGCAGGGGATTATTTATTGAATAGTTTTTTGCACTTTTCCACATTTAAGCATTCTGCTACCGTAATATGGGTTTTTTACTTCTTTGCTGGTACTCAACCACGCACTACCTTTATCGTACATTGGGCAAAATTGTTGGTAAAGCGTGTTTTTTGTTCCCGTAATAGCTACCAAATCTGTTATGTCCTTACTTAAGGTCTTAAAATGTTCGCGCTGGTGGTCTATGGCACTTTCAGAAATATGCTCGGCGTGCTCTACGGCATCATCTATAATATCTTCTAATTCTTCTTGATTTTCTTTTGAATAACTGTCCGTATCAAAAGCTTTAAGAGAAACTACCAATTTAGACCCAGCTTGGGCTGCTTTTTTGGTGTCATCTGCAACCAAAGCATTTTTTAAATTAAAGTAATCACTTAAAATTGTTTCTGTTTTTGCATCATTTTTCATAGTTGTCATTTTACTATGATCCATTTTCATATCTTCGTGATCGTGGTTCATTTTTTTCTTTTCCTGTGCGTTGGTAAAAGAAACTGCTAACAATAGCACTGCTGCTATACTCATTCTTAAATTTTTCATTTTTATTATATTTAATTATAGTTTATAAATTGTCTTTTAATTGTGTCATAAAATTAATTACCTCTTTCGCTTCCTCTTCTGAAAAGGCTGCCTCTTTATGTATCAAAGTGTAAGAATCCAAAGGCATTTCGCCAGCTTCAATCTGTTTGACAATAGACCTTAATTTACTGGCTTTTCGTCGGTTAGACAAGGAATCCCATTTACTGAAGTTAAGCTCGGCCTTTCCTTCTTTGATATGGTCTTCCAAAAACCAAGCAACGGGTTGAATTTTATTGTACCAAGGGTATTGCGTATTATTACTGTGGCAATCATAGCAGGAAACCTGTAACTTATTTTGAATGTTCTCCGGAACATTGTTAACCAACATAAAATCAGTTTCGGGTACCGTATCACTTTGATTTCGTGTTGTGGGAATAAATTGAATTCCCACAAACGCCACCAATAGTATTATTGCTATGATTTTTACAATCCTCATTAGTTAATCTCTTTTTGTACCTTCCCGCAATTCAACATTTGACTTCCGTAATAGGGATTCTTAATGTCTTTGCTCAAACTCAGCCAAGCACTACCGCCATCGTACATTGGGCAAAACTGTTGGTAAAGGGTGTTTTCAGTTCCTGTAATTGCAACCATATCAGATACATCCTTGCTCAATATTTTAAAATGCTCTCGCTGATGATCTATATCACTTTCCGAGATATGTTCTGCGTGCTCTACGGCATCTTCTATAATATCTTTTAATTCGGCTTTTTGAGTGTCGGAAAAATTTGATGAAACATCAAAATTCCCTAAAGTTGTTGCCAGAGTTGCACCAAGTGTTTTTGCTTTAGCATTATCATCTGCAACCAACGCATTTTTAAGATTAAAGTAGTCCTTTAATACAGCTTGTGAATTACCATCGCCACTCATTGCCATTTCCTTCTTATCTCCATCGTGGTGTTCATCACTATTATCGTGATTCATTTTTGAATGGTCTTCATCAGCACTCATTTCAGAATGGTTCCCATCTGCATTATTTTGTTCATTTTTGTTGTCTTTGCAAGACATTGCTGTTAAGGTTATAAATGCTATTGCAACTATACCTAATGTTGATTTTAATTTGCTCATTTTGTTTTAATTTATGTTTGTGTTTATTTGTATTACTTTTTGAAATGTATTTTATAGTTTTTCAATTACGTTTTCTAGCATTGCAGTTATTTCATTGGCAACCTCATTCAACTTCTCATTCTCCACTGCCTGCATCGATGCCATTGGGTTTACTGCTGCTACTTCAATGGTGCCTGCTTCAATTTCCTGAACTATGACATTGCAAGGCAACATCGTTCCAATTTTATCTTCTGCTTGCAAAGCTTTGTGAGCATAGGGAGGATTGCAAGCCCCTAGAATCCTATACTTTTTAAAGTCTATATCCAGTTTTTTCTTTAGTGTTTCTGTTACATCAATTTCTGTGAGTATGCCAAAACCTTCTTCCTTTAATCCTTGTGTCACTTTCTCTATGACCTCTTCGAAGGTTCCATTGATTGTTTTATTAAAATAATAGTTCATCTTTTTTTAATTTTTAGTTGTTTAAAATCTTGCTAATAGTCCACCACCCAATCCATATCGGTTATTGTAGTTAGCTTGGATTGAAAAATTGCGCGAAAGAATGTATGCAACCCCTACCAACCATTGTGTTTCGCTTTCAAATGATTTATTATTCTCTAAATCATTGACCCATCCAAAATCTGCTCTGTATTCGTATTCGCCTTCCAAAAAAATTCTTGGAAAAATCAATAATTCTCTGTCCAAACGTATTCTTGGGCGTAGCTGATGGTCCATACTCACATCTACATTAAATCTATAAGGCGTAAAATACTTTACACCAACCAATCCTACGGTATTAAATGTATCGTAAGAATCTGGTGTTGACGTTTCGGTATTTACTCCTGCATAAACACGTACCCAATCGTTCAGATACCTATTATAACTTATTTCGGCTTCAAGATTTTGGTCGTAATCGAACTCTGTTCTCAAACCAAATTCATTTCGGATATTGCTCGACGTTAAAAAGAGTTCATTAAAATTTGAACCTGCACGAGCCAATCCCCACGAATAATAATGGTCTGTCTCATCAATAAGTTTCTGAACTGGATAATCTTTCATTCTATCATCCCTTGGGGTATCGTAACTAAACACTCTTGCCATACCACCCATCATATGATACAATATGTGGCAATGAAAAAACCAGTCGCCATATTCTTCGTTATAAAACTCAATAACAACTTTTTGCATCGGTGGCACGTTTACGGTATGTTTTAGCGGTGAACGTTCTCCATATTCGTTAATTACCCTAAAGTAATGCCCGTGTAAATGCATTGGATGGTGCATCATAGTCAAATTGTTTAAGGTAATTCTTGTAACCTCACCACCATTAATCTTGATTTTATCGGTTTCTGATAATGGAACCCCATTCATACTCCATACATAGCGATTCATATTACCTGTTAGGTTAAGCAACACTTCATTTACTGGTAAATCTGCCTTAAATTCAGTTTTTTCTTTTGCCTCTAAAAAATCATAGTTGAAGTATGTCTTTCGCTCCTCATAATCAAAAGAAGTAGAATCCTTCTGCATCATTGGCATATTGTGCATATGACCTTCCATTTTATTTGATGCTCCATTATGGCTCATTGACATCGAGTCTTTTTTCATTCCCATTGTATCATCCATCTTCATATCCATTTGGTCATTCATTTTGCCATCTTTCATCGACATCTTATCGTTCCCCATTTTCATCTCGCCGTCCTTCATATTCATCTTCATTCCGTACTTCTGCATTAAAACTTCGGGTGTATTCTTCTTCTTGTTTCCAACCATTGCAGGTGCTCCCATTTTCATATCCATTTTAGCCATTTGCTTCATCATCGCTACCTTATCAGGTCTATCAATTCTTTTGGCTGGGTAAAGAGTGCCATTACCTAACTGTATAGAGGTATGACCTGAACCATCTTGAGCGGTTGCGGTAATTTCAATAGTTCCTTCTGGAATAGTTACAATTACATCATACGTTTCGGCTATGCCAAAGAGAAATCTGCTTTTGGAAACGGGTTGCACGTCAACACCATCACTGGAAACCAACATTGGGTTACCTCCGCCAAAGTCCATCCAATAATAGGTAGAAGCCGATGCGTTAATGAAGCGAAGCCTTACTTTTTCGCCAGCCGTAAATTCTGGATACTCTGCCAGTTTTTTACCGTTGGACAAAAATGCGGGATAATAAATGTCTGCAATATCAGCCCCTTCCATACGGTCTCTCCAAAATTTAAGTTGAGCACCAAAGGCACCTTCTGAAATGACCCTACTTAATGGCACTGCTGTGCCTTTTTTAACTTGATACCACTCGTTACCTCTTTTAAGGTTTCGTAATACATTCATTGGTTTTTCATTGGTCCAATCTGATAATACCACGACTAAATCTTTATCATATTCCAAGGTTTTCTCTTTTGGATGAATGATAATAGACCCATAAACACCTTTTTGTTCTTGTAGCATTGTGTGGGAATGGTACCAATATGTTCCCGATTGGTTGATTGGAATCCTGTATTGGAAAGTTGTTCCTTGCTCAATGGGCGGAGTAGTTAAATAGGGAACACCATCGTAAAAATTAGGCAATATCAATCCGTGCCAATGCACCGAGGTTTCTTCATCCATTTTATTGGTCACATTAATAATGGCAAGGTCTCCTATATTAAATTCCAAAACGGGTCCTGGAATATCACCATTGATAGTCATTGCATTAGCAGTAACACCACCAAGCGTCATTTTATTTTCTTCAATGGTAAGGTTATACTCTTTAATAGGTCGTCCTTCTTCTTTTCTATCTTGTCCGTTGGTTCCTACTTGTGCAACACTTTCAAATGAAACGAGAAGTACAAATAGTATTGTTATCTTTCTAATCATAATTCTTTATTTTAGTGTTCAAAAGCCAATTTGGCCTAGTTCAATTTTTTATCTTGTTAAATAATTTATTAAAGCATATTCTGTAAAATACTCTTTAATGGAATCGATTAAATTGATTTGAAACTTTAACTGCAATTCCTGTACATCTAACACATCATTAAAATCTATAGTTCCAGTTTCGTAGTTTTTAATAAGAATTTCCTCGGCATCAATGGCCTGTTTCAAATTATCGGTTTGTACATTGAACTTAATTCTTGTCGCATTTCTATTATAAAGCCCTTGCGCCAAAAGTGTTTCTAACTTATTCAACCTATCCTCTTTTTGAAATTTTATTTCTAGTTGTTTCAACTCATTTTGTCTTGTCACAGACTTATATTTATTATTAAAAATGGGAATAGAAATAGAAAGCATAGGCATAACCATATCTTTAAAAGAGCTAGTTATCATTGGACTATTTTCTTGGTTAATATACTGCACTCCAAACCCTACCATAGGACCACTTTCCTTTTGGTTTAACAGCTCTGACTGCTCAACAGATTCATATAACTTATCATATTTAATAAGTTCCGGGTTTATTTGAAGGTTCTCATTTAAAACCAGAGGGTCAACGTCCGGAATCATCATTTCTTCCACAACATCCACCGACATATTTTCTTCACGATTCAAAAGGTTATTGAACAGCGTCTGTTCTGCCTGAAAACCCTGTTCTAGCACTTCCTTTTGTTGAACTAATTCGTTTTGCCTTATTTGAAGGCGAAGTACATCAACAGCTGATGCTTTACCAACTTCCAATGAAGTTAATGCTAGGCGTTCATAGGTTTGTAAAAGTTCAATGTTCTCATCCAGAATAAGCTGTTTTGCACGTATGGCATAAAGTTTATAATATGACTGGGATACTGACAATGAAAGTTTTCTTTTCGCAATTGCTATATCAACATATTGCGCTTCTGCTATAGATGATGCATAATTTTCCCTTGCTGAAATGGTCCCGAACCACGGTAACATTTGCATTACAGAGGCACTAAATTGCTCCATAGGCATATCCATTTCAGGAGCTATAGCCATAACGCCAAAATTAAATTCAGTATTTGGTAAGCTGTTAACTTCATTTACTTTTTCTTCGGCGATATTGTACCGCAATTCAAAAGCTTGGATTTCTGGATTGTTCTTTTCAGCTTCCTGAATATAGGATGCTAAATCTTGTGCATTTACTTCCGCGAAAGCGAAAAAAACAAGTGCTATTAAAATTATATATCTCATTTTGTAGCTCGTTTTAATTGAAATTCTTCTTTCCAGCTAAATAAAACTGGCACAACAAATAGGGTTACAAGTGCAATTAACATCCCACCAAAAGAAGGAATAGCCATTGGAATCATTATATCACTCCCTCGACCTGTTGATGTTAATACAGGCAACAAAGCAAGAATAGTTGTCGCCGTTGTCATTAAACACGGACGGATACGTTTTTCTCCTGCCTCAACTACGGATGCCCTAATGCTTTTTCTATCTTTAGGTTTGTTTTTGTCAAAGGTTTGCGTAAGGTAGGTAGCCATTACTACGCCATCATCGGTAGCAATACCGAATAGAGCAATAAAACCAACCCATACAGCGACACTTAAATTAATGGTGTGCATTTGAAAGAGGTCTCGTAAATTTTCTCCGAAAAAGCTGAAGTTTAAGAACCAATCTTGGCCGTAGAACCATATCATTAAAAAACCTCCCGCAAAGGCGACAGCAATTCCAGTAAAGACCATTAATGACGTTCCAACAGAACGGAACTGGAAATATAGGATTAGAAAAATAATAGCCAAAGCCAGAGGTACTACCACGCTCAATGTTTTTTCTGCTCGTAACTGATTTTCATACGTTCCCGTAAATTGATAATTGATACCCTTTGGAACGGTCAATTCGCCATTGTCAATTTTTTCTTGAATAAGGGCTTGGGCATTTTCCACCACATCTACTTCGGCGAAACCATCTAATTTATCAAAAAGTACATAGCCAACTAAAAAAGTATCCTCACTTTTAATGACCTGCGGCCCTTGTTCGTATCTTATAGTAGCCAACTCACTTAACGGAACCGGACTCCCTTTTTCTACTGGAACATAAATGTCTTTTAAGTCATTTGGATTTGCACGTAATTCTCTGGGATAGCGCACACGAATGCCGTAGCGTTCTCTTCCTTCTACCGTTTGCGAGAGCACCATACCACCTACAGAGACCTGGATAACTTGCTGTACCTGTTCTATGGTTATACCATAGCGCGCAAGTCGTTCTCTGTCAATATCAATAAGTAGGTAGGGTTTCCCCACAATACGGTCGGCAAAGACCGCTTCTTCTTTTACGCCTTCGGCCTGTTTTAAGATATCTTCCAATTGTACCCCAAACGCCTCAATTTCTTTTAAATCCTGTCCTTTCACCTTAATTCCCATAGGTGCTCGCATACCAGTCTGTAGCATCACCAAGCGTGTTTCTATGGGTTGTAGCTTTGGTGCTGAAGTAACACCTGGAAGCTTTGTAACCCTTACGATTTCTTTCCAAATATCGTCTGGCGATTCAATTTCAGGTCGCCAATTTCTAAAGTACTCTCCATCGTCATCTGGAATGAGCTGTGAACTTGTCACAGAGAATGGGTCTGTAATTTTTGAGGCTTTATAGTCATCATCTTCTACTTCAATTTTGCTATTAGGGTTGGTTACTAAACTGCCATCCTTTAAAACAAATAAGCCGTCTTCGTTTACCTTAAAGCGTTGTCTTTTGCGATTTTCATTTAAAATATATTCAGATTTATATTGAATAACATTCTCATACATCGATAACGGTGCAGGGTCTAATGCTGATTCTGTACGCCCAGATTTACCGACTACGGTTTCAATTTCTGGAATGCTCGCAACGGCCATATCGAGTTGCTGTAGGACGCGTTTATTTTCCTCCACACCTGCGTGTGGCATTGAAGTGGGCATTAACAGGAATGAACCCTCATTGAGTGAAGGCATAAACTCTTTACCAGTATTACGCATAATCATCACTCCAAAAATTACAATGGCAGTTGGTATCGAAAGAAATAACAGCTTATTGCGCAATGCCCAATTTAAAATTCGAACATAATAATTTCTAAAAAGTGTAAATACACCCAAAAGACCAAAACAGATAAGACCAACGAAGATTAAGTTTATAAGGATACTTCTATCTACTCCCAGTGGTCTCCAATATTCCGCCAATAGGAATATGATAGCAAAAGCCGAAACAAATATATTGATGATGTTGGCGCGTTTTGACGTAATCTTTTCCTTTAGTGAAAGGAAGCCAACAACGCCAAATGCAACTAATATTAATCCAAGCGGATAGCCTAAAATTAAAGATAAAACGCCAAAAACAATCAATGCTCCATTTAGCATATAACTAAAAGAAGTTTTTAAATTTCTCTTTTTAAATAAATAGGCCGCAAATGGTGGAATTAAAAATAGGGCAACAATAAGAGATGCGGTGAGTGCTGCCGTTTTTGTAAATGCCAATGGCCTAAACAATTTCCCTTCTGCACCAATCATAGTAAATACAGGAATGAAACTAATAATAGTGGTCATTACTGCCGTTAAGATGGCGCCAGAAACTTCGGCAGTCGCATTATAAACTACCGTATTCATAGGTAGCTTTTCTTCATTTTCATCAATATGCCGCAAGACATTTTCCGAAAGGATAACGCCCACATCGACCATAGTTCCAATAGCAATTGCAATACCAGATAAGGCGACAATATTTGCATCTACATTGAACAGTTTCATAGAAATAAAGACCATCAAAACCGCAACAGGCAATAATCCGGAAATCAATACGGAAGCCCTTAAATTGAAGACCATTATGATAATCACAAAAATGGTTATCAATATCTCTAAAGTTAGCGCTTCATCAAGTGTGCCCAAGGTTTCTTGGATTAGTTCTGTTCTGTCATAAAAGGGTACGATGGTTAATTGCGAAGTCCTCCCATCGCTTAATGTTTTTGATGGAAGCCCAGAACTTAACTCGTTTATTTTTTCTTTAACATTGTTGATGACTTCCATAGGATTGGCCCCATAACGAGCCACTACAACACCACCAACAACCTCGGCTCCTTCCTTGTCCAATAAGCCTCTTCTTGTAGCAGGACCGTGTGTTACTTTCGCAATATCCTTTATACGGATGGATGTAAAATCTTTTGAAGTAACTACCGCGTTTTCTAAATCAGATAGTTTCTTAATATAACCCAATCCTCTTATAAGGTATTCAGCTTGGTTGATTTCAAGCGTTTGTGCACCAACATCTTTGTTGCTTTGTTTTACTGCTTTTACAACCTCACTCAAGCCTATGTTGTATTGCCGCATTAATTCGGGATTAACATCCACTTGATATTCCAAAACATATCCGCCGATGGAAGCCACTTCGGAAACACCACTCGCCGAAGACAGTGCGTATTTTACGTAGAAATCCTGAATGCTTCGTAATTCCTGTAAATCCCATCCACCTGTAACATTACCATCTTTATCACGTCCCTCAAGGGTGTACCAATATATTTGCCCTAATCCTGTGGCATCGGGACCTAGAGCTGGATTAACGCCTTCTGGTAGAAGTCCGGCTGGTAATGAGTTTAATTTTTCAAGTATTCGGCTTCTGCTCCAATAAAATTCAATATCTTCTTCGAAAATGATATAAATGCTCGAAAACCCGAACATAGATGAACTACGTATTGTTTTAACCCCTGGAATACCAAGAAGCGATGTGGTTAGAGGATAAGTAATTTGATCCTCAATATCTTGAGGGGAACGACCATCCCATTTAGTAAATACAATTTGTTGGTTTTCGCCAATATCTGGTATGGCATCTACGGCAACAGGGTCTCGAGGAAGTGAGCCTGTATTCCATTCAAACGGGGCGTTTACGACTCCCCAAGCAATAAAAAGTGCAAGTAGTAGAACGGCTACTAGCTTGTTCTCGATTAAAAATTTGATGCTTTTATTCAGCATTACAATGATTATTAAACAGTTATACATCGAATAATATCTTGATAAAATCAAAACATTAAACACAAGAAATTGAGCCCAAAATAGTATTGACCATAGGGCTAATTATTCCGATAATTATCGGAAACTGTTTAAAATCAAATTAAATAAGTTTCGTGTAGTTTTTGTATATCCCGTATGAGAAAGGGAACCGCATAATCTCTAAATGGTACAATGTGTGAATCAAGAGTCTCAAAGAGATTGATATAAGAATGTACAAAAGAGACAACAAAGACTTGTTGCTCAAAATTTAAGGTGTTAAAAGACATCTTCAGGTCGTCCTGACCTTCAACAACTAATTGCTTATCTGAACAGCAGGAATCATCCTGAACTTCACTTTGACAATCATTTTTGGATAGTTGTTTATCCATTCCGCAAGTTTCAACGTGCCCAAATAAAGAAGAATCCACTAAAGTATCGCCACAGTAATGACTATCAATAGTAAAAGAAACTGTTGACAATAGCACGATAAGTGCCAAACAAACGGACGATATTTTATGAAAAACTTTTTTCATTAACGTTGCAAATTTATAAAAAATTTATCTCAATTTGTTTATTTAACAATTTTTTTTGATTTATCAATGTTTATTTTGCACGAAACCGCTTAAATATTATTTGCAAATAAAATTCTTTTGCAGCTTCCTTTATATGATATAAATCATAGTTCTGTTGAACTTTTAGAATTATATTTGTACTGATTAATTTTGTTGTTTTTTTGTAAAAAACTGATAATAAAATAATTGAACAGTTGAATTTTATTTTCCAAAATCCTTTAATGTTAATCAAAATTTATTAATCTTATAGTGTGAAATCTTTTTTTACTAAAATACTGTCCTTCTTTTTAGCAGTTTTTATACTGTTTTCCACCACATCCTTTACGGTAAATATGCACTTTTGCTGTAATAAAATGGTGGATTTGGCTTTTTTTAGTAAAGCAGAATCTTGTATGGAGACTGCACAGAAAAAAGATAATAATTCCAAGCAATGTACTACAATACAAGAGAAAGACTGTTGCGATAATAAGACCATCTTGAAAGAAGGAGATGACACCTTCAAGAAGGCCAATACAATTTCAGAGATTGAAACTTTAGTTTTCTTAAACAACTTCGTCTATTCTTATATCAACCTTTTTGAAGGTTTAGAGAAAAACACAGTTTCTTTTAAGGCTTATAGGCCACCTTTGCTATCCACAGACCTTGTAATCCTCAACGAGTCCTTTTTAATTTGATTTTCTACTTCGCAGGTTAAAATTAATCTGCATTGCCTCTATAGCCAATATTTCACTTCTGGCTAACATTTGTTGTACCCTATTCTCAACAACGCTACACAATATTAATCCTGTTAGGCTAAACCTATCAGACCATTGAGCTAAACTCAATGACAATACATTATATACTATGAACAAACCAAAAGAATTTTGGATTAAGAATATGGTCTGTAACCGCTGCTTAAAAGTAATTAAACAAGAATTACAAGAACTTGAAGTTACAGTGCTTTCCTTGGAATTAGGAAGGTTGCTGGTAGAAGCACAAAAAAAAACGAACAATGAAATTATCGATACCGTTACAAGTGTACTTCACGCCAATAATTTTGAAATTGTTCAGAATGAAGAAGAAATGCTCACAGAAAGAATCAAGATTATTCTAATAGAACAATTGCAAGAGCTACCGTTACATATTAAGGTAAAAACATCTGAACTATTGGCTTCAAGACTTCATAAAGATTACAAGACATTGAGCAGATTGTTTTCAGCAAATCAACAGACAACCATTGAAAAGTACTTTATCAAATTAAAAATAGAAAAAGTCAAAGAGCTCATTCAGCTTAAACAACATTCCTTTTCAGATATAGGATATTTATTGGACTACAGTAGTGTCAACCACCTGTCTAGACAGTTTAAGGAAGTGGTGGGAATGAGTATGACCGATTACAAAAACACAGGAAATTGGAAACGGAATTTCTATGATGAAATTATATAGATATCAACGAAAGTTATGCAGACAAAAGCTTAAGGCAATGGTTAATTTCATCAAATTAAATTAAACAAAATGAAAAAACTACTTATCACATTAGTATTAATTCCCTTTATAGGAATTGCACAAACCTTTGAAAATTTAGACTACATCTCGCCTTTTAGCAATGGCGTCGCTGCCATTAAAAAAGGGAACGAATGGGGTTTTATTGACCCAGAAGGAAATTTAATCGTTGATTTTCGAAATGATTTGGTGGCAACCAAAACAGACAATGCAAGCTACCCTATATTCAGTAACGGAAAATGCCTGATTGCAAACCAAAAAGATGGCGTGCTCTATTATGGCTATATCGATAAAACTGGAAAAACTGTCATCACTCCACAATTCCTCAATGCCAACAACTTTCAATATGGCAAAGCCTTGGTGTTAAAAGTTGAAAAAGAAACCATTGGCTATAATGACATTTTCAAAAAAGACGTGGTAAACTACCATTATTTTGAGCTTGTTATAGATGAGAATGGTAATACCATTGACCATTTAACGCAATTGGCCATTCACGTCTCGCCAAAAGATAAGAATGATAAAAATCCACCTGCCATCACATCAAAATTGATTTCGGAAAATTTGGTGGCAGTTAAAGGTAATAATAAGAAGTGGCGTATAAAAAAAATCTAATAATATTGAAAATACACATAACATATAAGAAATTCAAAAAGATTATAACCTTTTTAAAATCTGCGAATTAATAGTTGATAATCCATTCCCTCAACTATAAACATTTAGATTGTTGGGAATGGGTTTATAAAAATTAAAATAAATGTTTAACTCAAAAAATAAATTATGAAAACACTACTAATTGTTTTATCGGCAGTTGGGCTTTTAAGCTTAAACAGTTGCAAACAAGAAACAAACACTCAGGCACTAATGGAAAACCCTGAAACTCGCACAGAAGTTTTTAATGCCATTTCCAAAAATCACGACTATATGACCGAATTTATGGAAAGTATGCACGACAACCAACACGCAATGCAAATGATGCAGGGCAACAAAAAAATGATGAGCTCAATGATGCAAGGAGAAGGAATGCAAATGATGATGAAAGACAGTACAATGATGCACTCAATGATGGACGGAATGATGAATGACGGCAAAATGATGGGCACTATGATGAAAATGATGCACGAAAAAGGGATGATGAGCGAAGACTGTATGGAATCCTGCTCAAAGATGATGGGCGAAAAAGAAATGGATATGCAGGGTATGGACAAGATGGACGATATGGATAGTCCAACCAAAGGTGAGCATACCGAGCATCATTAATTTTAACTTTTAAAATAAACAACAATGAAAAATAATCACTGGATATGGATGGTCATCGGTTGTGGATTACCATTACTGTTTATAATTTTTGCACCATCATTAGGTATAGGAAGCAGTTCGTCTCTATTCATCTTCATCCTCTTTATGTTTGCTTGTCACTTATTTATGCCTCACGGTTCACATCGCCACGGTGGGCACAATCATTCACAGAATAGACAAAGAGAAAACGAACACGGTAAAGATGTTTCAAAAACAGAACCAAAAGATGAACACAAAGGGCATCATCACCATTAAATACTAAATGATGAAACAAAAATTTCAAATAAGCGGAATCAGCTGCGGTGGATGTGTATCAAGAGTAAAAAAGACTTTAGAAGAACATCCCAATATAGAAAAAGCAGAGATCTTTTTGGCACCAAAAGGTGCTGCACTTATCACGATGAATGAAGCACTTTCTGTTGCCGAATTACAAAAGCAACTTGATGGGCTCAATGGTTATACAATTACAGAATTAAATTAACAACAACTTAAAACCAAAAATTATGCATTTTTACGAAGGACATTTTGGAGGTATGCACCTAATATGGTGGATTATATGGATTATTTTATTGGCTTGGATATTCTTTATCCCAGCAGATATCCCTTATCAAAAAACAAAGAAGGACAGCCCACTGGATATTCTTAAAAACCGCTTTGCAAAAGGCGAAATATCCAAGGAAGAATTTGAGGAATCAAAAAAGATATTAAAATCAGACAACTAACTCAAAACTTTAAAATTATGTATCGATTAAACGTAAAAAAACTCGGATTTGCTTTCGGTCTTACGGGGGCACTAATTTACTTAGGCTGTATGATAGTTATGTCAACAGCAGGTCGAGAAGCCACTATCGATTTTTTCAACAGCCTATTGCACGGTTTAGATACCACAAGCATTATCAGGATGGATGTGCCACTATGGGAAGCTGGTTTGGGAATAGTACAGATATTCATTTTAGGATGGCTAATAGGTGCCTGTATTGCGGCTTTTTATAATGCGCAAATAAAAGTCAAAAAATAAGAGAGTAATATAAAATTTATGCAATATGTCTGGTTCATATGGTCTCTTATAATTCTTGCGCTTTGGGCAATAATCTATTTGTCAAAAAAGGGGTATAGAAAAGAAATGCTCAAAATGAGCCTTATCACTATGCCCTTTGGCCTAACAGAACCCTTGTTTGTTCCAGAATATTGGTTTCCACCTTCCCTCTTCCATTTAGCGGAAAGAACAGGCTTTGATATTGAAAGCCTTATCTTCTCTTTTGCCATTGGCGGAATAGGGACGGTATTGTATAATCTGATATTCAAAAAAGGCTATATAGATATGCCTCATACCGAACGGAGCCACCAAAGACATAAGCTACATATTTATATACTTTTTGTTCCAGCCATTGTATTTGTCATATTTAGTCTTTTCACCACGCTTAACCACATCTATTGTGGCATCATTGCAATGTTTTTAGGTGGTTTGGCAACATTGTACTGTCGCCCAGATTTAAAAGGAAAGATATGGGTTGGAGGAATCTTGTTTACCATACTGTACTTCATTTATTTCGGAAGCATCCTTCCGTTCTATCCCCAATATGTGGAGTTGTACTGGAATCTGGACAACCTGACCCATATTCTTGTTTTGGGAATCCCAATTGAAGAGTTACTGTTCGCTTTCACCTTTGGTATGTATTGGTCTGGATTATATGAACACTTGTATTGGAGAAAACTTATAAAATCGAAAGAAATGTCAACCAACTAAAACATTCAAATTATGAAAATATTATTGGCAGTAGACGGTTCAGGCTTTAGCAAAGCTGCCGTAGAAGAGCTCCATAAAATGACATTAACATCACATACTGAAATCTGCATCATAAATGTTTATGAATATCCAGCGACGCTTGGCCCTGAACTAATGGCTACAGGTGGAAACTTGAACAATTACTTTGAAGAATTCATAAGCGGTGCCAAAAAATTGGGCGACAAAATTGTTTCGGAAGCCAGCGATGTCCTAAAGAGTAAAAACGAAGCTCTTACTATAACTACTACCGTTGTGAGTGGATTACCCAAAAGTGCCATCCTGGAAAAAGCAGAGGATTGGAAGGCAGATTTAATCGTAGTTGGCTCTCAAGGTCAAGGTGCGCTTTCGCGCCTCCTTTTAGGTTCTGTTTCCCAATACTTAGCCACGCACGCCAAGTGCTCGGTATTGATTGCAAGAGATAAGAATGAAGGGTAAATTAAATTATAAACTAACAAATGAAGGATAGCCACGCACATAACAACACAATGGATTCTACTTGTATGGTAGCAGATGAAATCTGTCTTCCGGATTCCAAATTCCCACGTATTGTTATCATTGGTGGAGGGTTTGCAGGTTTGGCATTGGTAGAAAAATTGAAACACAAAGAAGTACAAGTTGTATTGTTCGATAAAAACAACTTTCATCAATTTCAACCTTTGCTGTACCAAGTGGCTACAAGTGCGTTGGAACCTGATAGCATAGTATTTCCATTTAGGAAACAATTCAATGGTTACAAAAATGTAGTATTTCGTTTGGTCGAAGTAGAAGAAATTCAGCCCTCATTAAACACATTAATAACCTCTAAAGGAAAAGTTCACTATGACTATCTGGTAATTGCTACAGGTACAACCACCAATTTTTTTGGGATGGATAAAGTAGCAGAAAACAGCTTGGGAATGAAGGATATCCGAGATTCCCTGAACATTCGCCATATGATGTTGCAAAATTTAGAACAGGCTGCCATTACCTGTGATGATGATGAACGGGATGCCCCAACAAATTTTGTAATTGTAGGTGGTGGTCCTGCCGGTGTAGAGATGGCAGGAGCATTGGCTGAATTCTGTAAATACATTCTACCCAAAGATTATCCAGAGTATCCTGCTTCCATTATGAACATTTATTTAATAGAAGCCATTGATGAGTTGTTAAGCACAATGTCTGATAAGGCATCATCGAAAACCCTCAAATATTTAGAGGATTTAAATGTAAAGGTATTATTAAATGAAGCTGTAAGCAATTATGATGGAAAGGAAGTCACTACCATAAGTGGTAAGACCATTTTGGCTAAAAACCTTATCTGGACGGCTGGCGTAAAAGGACAATTCCCAAATGGTATTGATGAAAAACACATAGTCAGGGGCAACCGGATTAAAACCGATGCTAATTTAAAAGTAGAAGGCTACGAAAACATTTTTGCCATAGGCGATATAGCGGCTATAATTACTAAAGATACACCAAAAGGGCATCCACAGGTGGCGCAGGCAGCAATTCAACAAGGAAAATATCTGGGTAATTCTATATTAAACCTCATAAATAATAAACCCACACAACCTTTCGAATATAAAGACAAAGGCTCCTTGGCCACTGTAGGAAAACGCAAGGCAGTTGCCGATTTGGGCAAATTTAAATTTGCAGGCTATTTCGCCTGGTTGCTGTGGTCCGTTGTTCACTTGATGTCCATAAGTGGATTTAGAAATAGATTGATGGTTGGTTTTAATTGGGCGGTTAGCTATTTCACTTATGAAAAGAGCAACCGCTTGATTATTAGAAATTTTAAGCCAAAATCATTAATCGATAATACAGAAGAATAACTAATTAAAACAAAATTTATATGAAAGAAATAGGAGTTATAGGATACGGAGTCATAGGAAAAAGAGTGGCAGATGCCATCAAATTACAAGATGATATGAAGCTTTCGGGCGTTTGCGATATAATCAGCGATTGGCGCATTCAAAATGCCGTAAGAAAGGAGTATGATATTTATGCAGCTACCGAAGAAGCAGCCAATGATATGGACTCAAAAGGAATTTCAGTAAAAGGAAGCTTACAGGAACTTTTAAAGAAATCAGATCTTGTTGTGGACTGTACACCCAAAAAAATTGCCGCTCAGAATGTCGTTATCTACAAGGAGCAAAACATCAAATTTATTCTACACGGTGGCGAAAAACACGAAACCACAGGGCATTCCTTTAGTGCAGAAAATAATTACAAATCGGCTCTAAACTTGAATGCGACAAGAGTAGTTTCTTGTAATACTACGTCTATTTTAAGAACCTTGACCGCTTTAAAAAGAGCCGATTTATTGGATTATGCCAGAGGTACACTTTTAAGAAGAGCTACAGACCCTTGGGAAAGTCATTTAGGTGGTATTATGAATACAATGGTTCCCGAAAAAGATATCCCAAGCCATCAAGGTCCAGATGCTAAAAGTGTTGACCCAGAACTGGATGTCATCACCGCAGCGGTAAAAGTACCCGAAACATTGAGCCATATGCACTACTGGAATGTGAAATTGAAAAAGCAGGCGACAAAGGAAGAAGTGCTAAATGCTTTCAAAACTTCAAGTCGTATTAAATTAATTCAATATGACCAAGGCTTGGTTTCTAACAACACCATTAAAGAAATGTTTCTGGATATGGGAAGACCTTGGGGCGATATGTATGAAGTAGCCCTATGGGAAGATATGCTGAAAGTAGATGGCGACGAACTTTTCTATGCTTATATAGTCGATAATCAAGCTATTGTAATCCCGGAAACAATTGATGCTATTAGGGCATTAACTGGAATTGAAACAGATGGTACAAAATCCATAGCCAAAACAAATGAAAGTTTAGGAATCCATTAAATACTATCAAGATGAAAACAGACAAGAATATAGTAGAACTTTTAGGAGAAAAAGCAGACTTCTATTTAGAACACGTTTGTGAAAAAATAACAAAAGATGAGTTACAAACACCAAGCACAAATAGTATAGACAAGGTGTTTGGCAATAGCAACAGAAATTCACAGGTACTTCGTAGCCTTTCCCAATTATACAATCACGGAAATCTGGCAGGAACTGGTTATTTAAGTATCCTTCCTGTTGACCAAGGTATTGAGCATAGCGCGGCCTTTTCATTCTATAAAAACCCAGATTATTTTGACCCAGAGAACATCATAAAACTTGCTATGGAAGCTGGTTGCAATGGTGTGGCATCCACGTTTGGTGTATTGGGATTGAACGCCCGAAAATATGCCCATAAAATCCCTTTTATCGTCAAGATTAACCATAACGAGCTACTTACCTATCCAAATAAATATGACCAAACATTATTTGGTAAGGTAAAAAATGCCTGGGATATGGGAGCAATTGCCGTAGGAGCTACGATTTATTTTGGTTCAGCAGAAAGCAACAGACAGCTAAAAGAAATAGCTGAAGCTTTTGAAGAAGCACACAATCTGGGAATGGCCACCATCTTATGGTGCTATACACGGAACGAGGCATTTAAAACCAACAGGGAAGATTATCACGCAGCTGCCGATGTAACTGGGCAGGCAAACCATTTGGGTGTTACTATTCAAGCAGACATCATCAAACAAAAATTACCTACCAATAATTTTGGTTTCAAAGAGATAGGATTTGGAAAATATGATGATGAAATGTATAAAACCCTTACCACAGACCACCCTATTGACCTTTGCAGGTTGCAAGTAGCCAATTGCTATATGGGTAAAATAGGGCTGATTAATTCAGGTGGTGGTTCCAAAGGCAAATCAGATTTGTCCGAAGCTGTAACAACTGCCGTTATCAATAAAAGGGCTGGTGGTTCTGGGCTGATAATGGGAAGAAAAGCATTTCAAAAACCCTTTAGCGAAGGCGTGAGAGTATTACAATCCGTTCAGGAAGTGTATCTGGATAATAAAATTAATATAGCATAATCAACAGAATGTTTGACACAGAGATAAAATCATTAAAATCACTTAACCACTACCTCCTTAAACTGGTAGAAAGCCGTCTATGGCTTAAAGTAATCATTGCCTTGTTTTTAGGTGTTGGATTTGGTCTGCTATTGAGCCCACAAAATGGATGGATTTCTAAAGAAACAGCAGATATCGCGGGGAATTGGCTGGCATTGCCTGGTGTCCTGTTTCTGAAATTGGTTCAAATGATTATGATTCCGTTGATTGTGGCTTCCATCATTACTGGAATAGCAAGTAATGATAAGGACAGTCTAAAAAAATTAGGTGGTGGGGTTTTGTTATATTTTCTAGGTACTACGATAGTTTCGGTAAGTTTGGGTGTCATACTATCTCAACTTTTTAGACCTGGTCGCTTTTTACATCAACAGGCTCTAGCTGAACATAATGAAATTACAGATGTTCCAACGGAAAATCCAGAGCTTTCCTTCGGAATTGAAACGATTCCTGATGCCATCTCAAACTTACTTCCCGAAAACCCGTTGGCATCTATGGTAAGTGGTGAAATGTTAAGCATTGTAATTTTCACAATCATTATTGGTGTAGCTGTGCTATCACTTGAAAATGCCTTACTGCGCCCAGTGAAGCTGCTTCTAAGTGCCATTCAGGAAGTCTGTATGACAGTAGTAAAATGGTCAATGCTTCTAGTGCCTATTGCTGTTTTCGGACTTATGGCGCAGCTTACCTCTAGTGTTGGTTTAAGTTCTCTTTCCGGTCTCACCTATTATGTTGGCGTCGTCCTGCTCGGTCTATTACTTTTGGTAATTTTCTATTTAGGGCTAATTGTGCTTCTTGGTAAAGCAAACCCTATGCATTTCCTAAAAAAAATAAGGGACGTTCAATTATTGGCCTTTTCAACCACAAGCTCTGCGGCCGTGATGCCACTTTCCCTTCAAACAGCCGAAGAAGAATTGAAGGTGGACAAGACCATTAGCAATTTTATTATTCCCATAGGTGCAACCGTCAATATGGATGGCACTGCACTCTATCAAACCATAACTACGCTATTCATAGCCCAAGCCTATGGCTTGGAAATGAGTTTGCTCAATATTATTGTGGTCATCGTAACCATCGTTGCTGCTTCAATCGGCACACCTGCCATTCCCGGAGGTGGTGTGGTGATACTCGCTTCTGTTTTGGGAAGTGTCGGTATTCCAGCCGAAGGCATCATCATTATCATTGGTGTAGAAAGATTGTTGGGAATGTTCAGGACTGCTGTAAACGTAACGGGTGACCTTACAGCTTGTATGGTTTTTAATAGGTTGTATGGTATAAAAAATACTGAAATTCTTAAAAAAGAAGCTTTATAACTATGGATAGTACTATAAAACATATAGGTGTATTTACCTCTGGAGGTGATAGTCCAGGGATGAATGCAGCCTTGTACGCCATTACAAAAACGGCTGAAGTAAATGGTATAAACGTAAGCGGCTTTCGAAAAGGATATGAAGGATTGATAGACGGTGACTTGGTTCAATTAAAATCACACGAATTACAAAAACTGACCCAAAAGGGTGGCACTATCCTTAAGACAGCCCGAAGCAAACGTTTTCTCGAACTGGAAGGTCGAAAAAAAGCCCTGCAAACCCTAAATGCAAACAAAATAGACGCTTTAATTGCCATAGGTGGTGATGGTACTTTTAAAGGTCTATTGGCTTTTTCAGAGATATGCGATATCCCATTCGTAGGGATTCCCGGGACTATTGACAACGATATTTCGGGTACGGATTACACCCTTGGTTTCGATTCCGCTGTTAACACAGCCATTGAAAACATTGATAAAATAAGGGATACTGCCGAATCTCACAATCGGGTATTTATCGTGGAAGTAATGGGTAGAGATTCTGGCTATATCGGCATTCATTCAGGATTGATGGTTGGCGCTGATGCCATACTCATCCCAGAGAGCGATACCGACTTTATTAACCTTTTAGATAAAGTGAAAAATTACGATAGCGAGGATGCTTTTCTAATCGTAGTTTCTGAAGGTGACGAAATTGGTGCCGAATTTGTTTCATCAAAAATAAAGGAAGTCAATCCCAATGTCGATTTACGCATAACAAAGCTTGGCCACATACAGCGAGGTGGAAATCCTTCTGCTTTAGATAGAATGTTGGGTATTAGGCTTGGGGTGGAAGCCGTAAAATCACTTTTACAAAGTAAAAAGAATGTAATGGTCGGGGTTTTAAACAATCAATTGCACTTAACCCCTTTTAATGAAGTGGTCAAACAACATCAGGTCAATAAAGAATTGCACGAACTCTTAGAACTATTTGGAACATAAATTATGAAAACAACAATATACAGCACACATAAATTCGATAAGCCTTCCATTGAAAACGCTAATAAAGGAAAACATCAATTGAATTTTCTGGAATTTCGACTAACAAAGGAAACCGCCTTATTGGCAGAAGGTTCAAAGGCCATAGCACTTTTCTCAAGTGACGATGCCTCTTCAGAAGTTTTGGATATTTTACACAAACTGGGCATAAAATTTATCGCATTACGTTCGGCAGGTTTCAATCACGTCGATTTAAAAAAAGCATCAGAACTTGGAATTAAAGTGGCTCGTGTCCCAGCCTATTCCCCTTATGCCATTGCAGAACATACTATGGCGCTGATACTTGCATTAAACCGAAGACTGATTAAAGCCCACAATAGAGTGCGCGAACAAAACTTTTCATTAAACGGTCTCACCGGTTTTGACCTTAATGGGAAAACCGTTGGCGTGATTGGAACAGGAAAAATCGGGTCTGTACTCGTAAAAATACTTCACGGATTCGGCTGCAATATTCTTGCCCAGGATATAGAAGAAAGTAAAGACCTAATTGATAAATATGGCGTAATCTATACAGATTGTGCGACGCTCTGTAAGCACGCAGATATAATAAGCCTGCACGTGCCATTAAAAGCTTCAACAAAACATTTAATAAATAAAGAGCATATAGCACTAATGAAATCTGGAGTGATGCTCATCAATACAAGTCGTGGTGGGTTGGTGGACACCAAAGCGGTTATACAAGGTCTTAAGACGAGAAAAATAGGGTATTTAGGACTGGATGTGTATGAGGAAGAGGAAGGATTGTTTTTTGAAGACCATTCCGAAGATATTTTACAAGACGATGTCATTGCACGTTTAATGACTTTTAATAATGTTTTAATTACCAGTCATCAAGCTTTTTTAACCAAAACCGCATTGACCAATATTGCAGAAACAACCATATATAATCTGGATTGTTTTGAAAAACAAAAACCTTCTGGAAATGAAATTAGCATTAATTAATAGTTAAAAACAAATATTATGAAAAACATACTCGTACCAACAGACTTTTCAAAAAATTGCAATAAAGCAGAAGAACTCGGAATTGAAATGGCAAAGCTTTACAATTCCGAAATCCATTTTTTCCATTTGATGAAAACCCCCGTAGAATGGGTAAAGTTGGATAAACAAAAAGAAAAACAGTACCCAGAAACAGTAAAGCAAATAGGCATCGCAAAAGCCTACCTGAGAGAACTGGAGAAAAAAGCAGAACGACAAGGCCTTGAGTGCAGGACTTTTCTTGAATTTGATGGTGGTCAGGCAAATATCCTTAAACATTCGGGTCATTTTCATCACGATTTTATAGTTACGGGAAGTAGTGGCACCCGAGGCGGTATACGTGAGTTAATGGGAAGCAACGTAGAAAAAATTGTTAGGAAAGCTGATGTACCAGTTGTTGTAGTCAAGGATGAAGAAGTATCCTTTCCTTTTAAGGATATCGTTTTTGTTTCAGATTTTCTTCAAGATGTAAGCGATGCATTTAAGCAGGTTATTTCGATTGCTGAAAAATGCGGCGCACATATCCATTTATTGAGGGTCAATACTCAGACCGATTTTAACAGTATAGAGCAAGGGTTGGATCCCATCAAGGAGTTCCTGAAAAAATTCCCCGATTTGGATAACTTCTCAATGAATGTATATAACGAACCAGACGTAGAAACAGGGATAAACAATTTTTTACGATATAAAAATGCCGATTTAATCGCAATGTGTACTCACGGACGTACAGGCTTTTTAAGCTTATTCTCTAAAAGCATCGCAGAGGGTGTAACCAATCACTCCGAATTACCAGTAATGACTATTAAAATGTAACAATGAATAAATCAGTCTTAATAAAAAAATACTCTGGTGAGTACGAAGCCTTTGATGTAAACAAACTCATCAACTCCCTGCGGCGTTCACGGGCAGATGAGGATATTATTCAAGATATAGCCCGGAAAGTACAAGAGCAGATTGAAGAAGGAATGACAACCAAAAAAATCTATCAATTGGCATTCAAGATGCTAAAGGCCAAATCCAGGGTAAGTGCCTCAAAGTACAAGCTCAAAAAAGCTTTAATGGAACTAGGTCCAACCGGTTTTCCATTTGAAAAATTAGTAGGTAAACTATTGGCACACGAAGGTTTTGATACAGAAGTTGATGTTATTGTCCAAGGTAATTGTGTTCAACACGAAATAGATGTGATAGCGCAAAAAGACAATAATCATTATATGATTGAATGCAAATACCATAGCGATCAAGGACGAGTTTGCAACGTGAAGATTCCATTATACATCAATTCAAGATTTTTAGATGTAGAAAAAAATTGGGAACGCCAAAAAGGTCACGATACTAAACTTCACAAAGGAGGCGTCTATACAAATACACGATTTACAAGTGATGCGGTACAATATGGTAAATGCGTTGGGCTATTATTGACAAGTTGGGATTACCCAATGGATAACGGGTTAAAAGACAGAATAGATAAAGCTGGTCTGCACCCATTGACCGCATTGACAACGCTGACCAAAGCTGAGAAATCAAAGCTATTGGACAAGGGAATTGTGCTCTGTAAAGAGCTTCACGAAAATCCTGCGTTATTAGAGCAGATAGGGGTTGACAAAAAAAGGCACAAAAATATTTTGGCAGATTCAAAAGAGCTGTGCCAAAGCACTTAAGAGTAAATGATATAATAGTTCAATAATCTTAAAATAACCAGATGAAAACAGATGAAACCCAAAAACAGAACACAATAGATTTGGAGCCATTTTACCAAGCATTGGAAGATGATCCAAAACTACTTGAAGAAGCCCTTGAAATAGTATTGGGGATGGTAAACTTTGAACCTGAATCCGTTAAGAAATTGGCGCTTTTTATCAAAGAAGATTCTCGTAATCTATATAAAGAAATAGTGGAATTGAGCAAATCAAAACAAGATAAAGGAAATACACCTTCTTGCTGTGGAGGACACTAAATAAATGCTATAAAGATGACAAACAACAAAATAAACATCCATTTTTTAGGAGCGACAGGCACAGTAACCGGTTCAAAATATCTGGTAGATACAGGAGATAGAAAGATACTCATAGACTGCGGTCTTTTTCAGGGATTGAAGGAATTACGCCTTAAAAACTGGGAGTATCCACCCGTTAATGTTGCAGATATTGACGCTGTTTTGCTTACCCACGGCCATATGGACCATACAGGATATTTGCCGAGATTGGTAAAGCAAGGTTTCAAAGGGCCCATTTACGGCACCAATCCCACCTTGGACATCGCAAAAATCATATTGAATGATAGTGCCAAAATACAAGAACAGGAAGCCGAACGTGCCAATAAAGAGGGCTATTCCAAACACAGTCCTGCTGAACCACTTTACGATTTAAATGATGTAGAAAAAACAATCCCTTACTTCAAAGGAGTACCACCCTCGCAATGGTTACCCATTCTCAAAGATGTGAAAGCAAGGTTTCAATACAACGGACACATCCTTGGTGCCACATACATTGAGTTAGATTTACGCGGAAAACGTTTCGTGTTTTCTGGCGATATAGGCAGAACAAACGATTTATTACTGTTTCCTCCATTAAAGCCAAAAAAGGCAGATGTATTATTTATTGAATCCACCTACGGAGGAAGATTTCATCGTGATGAAGTAGAAGCACTTCCACAAATTGAAAAATTGGTCAATGAAACCATTAATAGAGGTGGCAGCTTATTTGTCCCAAGTTTTTCGGTAGAACGCGCCCAATTGATGATGCTTATTTTTTGGAGGTTACTCAAGGAGAACAAAATCCCCAAAGTACAAATGATTATGGATAGTCCAATGGGTGCCAACGTATTGGAACTGTTTCATAGAACTCGGGATTGGCACAGATTGGAAGACAACGAATGTGACGAAATGTGCTCACACTTTACAGTTGTTAGCAGTTATCGTGAAACAATGGAATTAAGAACAGATTACAAACCAAAAATCGTGATTGCAGGAAGCGGAATGCTCACAGGGGGAAGAATGCTAAACTATCTTGAAACCCAAGCACAAAACCCCAACAACACCTTGCTTTTTGTGGGTTATCAAGCTGAAGGTACGCGAGGCAGAAAATTATTGGAAGGCGATAAGGAACTTAAAGTGTATGGAAAATGGGTGCCCTTTGATATGGAAGTTGTAGAAATTGAAGGGCTCTCAGCACACGCTGACCATAGAGAACTTATAGATTGGATGGGCAAAATAAAAAATACGCCAGAGCGGATTTTCATTGTACACGGTGAAAAAGAAAGTGCAGAAGCATTGCAAAAAGGCATCAAGGAAACTTATGGGTGGGATGCAGAAATTCCGCAATTATACACCATCGAAGAAATAGAATAAATCACAACAATCAAAAAAAATATGGACACACACTCAAACATATTAAAATACAAACACCTCGGCATCTATACCCAAAACGAGAATGTAGTGTATATGCGCGAAGATTGCCACGTTTGTATTTCAGAAGGGTTTGAGGCACTTACCCGAATAAGAATATCCAACGCAAGTACATCAATCGTGGCAAGTCTTAATGTCCTGAATTCTGATATTCTGTTGCCTAATGAAATCGGACTATCAGATGCTGCCGCGAAAAAACTCAATGTGTCCCAAAACGATACATTATATGTTTCCCATTTAGAGCCTATTGAATCCTTAAGCCACGTCAGGGCAAAAATCTATAACAAAAAACTGGATTATAAGGCCTATAACAACATCATAACCGATATCGTGGAAGGCGATTATTCCAACATCCACCTTTCGGCATTTATTACTGCCTGTGCTGGCGACCGAATGGATATTGATGAAATATCCGACCTAACGAAAGCAATGATTGCTTCCGGAAAGCAACTGAACTGGAACAAGGATATCGTGGTCGACAAACATTGTATTGGCGGATTGCCTGGCAATAGGACAACACCATTGGTAGTTGCCATTGTTGCCGCGTATGGGCTTACTATGCCAAAAACATCCTCACGGGCAATCACTTCGCCAGCAGGCACAGCAGATACAATGGAAGTACTGACCAATGTTACGCTCTCTTCCGAGGAAATAAAGACCGTAGTAGAAAAAGAAGGCGGATGTTTTGTTTGGGGCGGTACAGCGCAGTTAAGTCCTGCCGATGATGTGCTCATTAAAATTGAAAAAGCCTTGGATATTGATAGCGAAGGTCAGCTCATCGCTTCAGTACTCTCTAAAAAGGCAGCAGCTGGTTCTACTCACGTGGTCATTGATATTCCCGTGGGAGAAACCGCCAAGGTTCGCAGTACCGAAATGGCAGAAAAACTAAAAAATCATATGGAAACCGTTGGAACTGCTGTTGGGTTGAATGTAAAAGTTGTAGTTACGGATGGCACGCAGCCTGTTGGAAGGGGTATCGGTCCAACTTTAGAAGCCATAGATATATTAAAAGTTTTGAAAAATGAGGAAGATGCACCTAAAGACTTAACAGAAAGAGCATTGCTTTTAGCTACTGAACTATTAGAACTTTCTGGAAAAGTAGAAAAAGGAAAGGGACAGGAAACCGCACGTGAAATTCTCAAATCTGGAAAAGCATATGAAAAATTCGTAGCCATTTGTAAGGCGCAAGGTCAATTTTCAAAACCAGTTTTAGCACCTTATAAAATTGAAATTAAAGCTGAAAAGTCAGGCGTTTTGCAACGAATTGATAACCGTAAAATTGCAAAACTGGCCAAGCTTTCTGGAGCACCACAATCTAAATCGGCAGGGATTCTTTTGAATGTCCATTTAAATGAAAAAATCGAAATAGACCAATTGTTATATACCATATATGCTGAATCCAAAGGTGAACTTAATTATGCCTTGGAATATGAAAACAACCATAACGACATCATAACTATAAATTAAAGAACATACTATGAAAACAATATTATTCAGTCTTCCCGGAAATGAAGAACTCACAGAACTAATGGCTACAAAAATGGATGCTGAAGTGGGTCAAGCCACATTAAGGAAATTCCCTGACGGGGAATCATACACGCGCATATTGTCTGATGTTAAAGATAAATGTGTGGTACTGGTATGCACCTTGCACGAACCGGACGAAAAACTGTTGTCACTATATTTTTTAAGCCACACAGCCAAATCATTAGGAGCTATGTGTACCTGTTTGGTAGCACCCTATTTGGCGTATATGCGGCAGGACAAAGTATTTAATGAAGGAGAAGGAGTGACTTCCGGTTTCTTCGGAAAATTGATTTCTGGTTTCGCCGATAGCATTACCACGGTTGACCCTCACTTGCACAGAATTAGTTCGTTGGGAGAAGTATATCAAATTCCAAATAAAGTGATTCACGCTGCCGATGCCATTTCAGAATGGATAAAAGAAAACATTGAAAACCCGGTACTTATTGGGCCTGATTCGGAAAGTGAACAATGGGTTTCTGAAGTCGCCAAAAATGCTGGAGCACCATTTATAGTATTACAAAAGGTACGTCACGGTGACCGTGATGTAGAAGTCTCTGTTCCCGATGTGGATAAGTACAAGAATGCCACACCTATTTTAGTAGATGACATTATTTCCACAGCCCGAACAATGATTGAAACCGTACAACATCTTAAAAAAGCAGGAATGAAACCACCTATTTGTGTAGGCATTCACGCCGTTTTTTCAGGAAACGCCTATCAAGATTTATTGGATTCCGGAGTAGAAAAAATAGTGACTTGTAATACCATCCCACACTCTTCAAATGGAATAGATTTAAGTGATATTATGGCAAAAGAGGTAAAAAAATTAATGCACCATATATGAGAAAACAAGGCTTTATAGTACTAATCACTTTATTCAGCATCACAATGACTGGACAAACTGAAATGCTCATTGGGCAGATTTCAGGCAGAGTTGTTATTCGGGAAAACTTTGATGAAAATGGTTCTTTTTTAAATAAACAAACTTTCAAAGCCAGTGAAACAATAAAGAAAAATGGATACTATGAAATTGAGGTAGTTACGGAATTGTTTGATAAAGACAAAAAATTGACCGATAAATACACCACAACCTATCGTTGCAAGCCTGATGAAGCAAGTGTAGTGGTAATGGCTTTCCCGTTTTCCAATCCAAAATCAAAGAAAACAGAAATCAACACCACTTCAAAGAAATTTAAAGAACTATACAATTTGGATAATCTGAAAAATATTGAATTGGAAATGAGTTTTGACTCGGGCTTGTTGAATTTTTTCGGTTCAAAAAGCATCATAAAAATTTACGATCGAAAATTAGAAGCTGGCAAAAACACTATTAAATCAAAAATAAATATTAAGGCCTATGCCTGGGGTATTCGCATTAAGCAACTCAACTATACCGTCAACGAAAAATTAAACGGGAATGGTTTATTGACCTTTCAGAAATTTACAGAAGAAGATAATAGTTATTTTACAATGACTTATAAATAGAACGAAAATGAACAACTACGACACACTTTCAGAAGCAATAAACGATTTACAGGGAAAAGGCTATACATATGATTTTAACCTAAAACCAGAATGTTTGGAGTGTGCCTCACTAAAAATTGAAATACACCCAGAAGATTTTAATGTTGACGAGATGCATCGTTTTGAGGGTATGAGCAGTACCGACGATAATAGTGTGCTTTATGCTATTTCATCAAAAAATGGGATTAAAGGACTTTTGGTAGATGCCTATGGCGTCTATGCCGAAAACATTTCGGAAGCTATGAGAAAAAAATTACGATAACACTTAAACAAGACAATAATGGAAAATCACGAACACCACAATCACGATGAAATGGACCATTCTAAAATGGACCATTCGAAGATGAAACACAAAAAAGAAGACCATTCTAAAATGAACCACAAAGGTGGGGACCATTCGGGTCACAATCCGGGTCACGGTCAAATGGGCCACGACCATCATAAAATGATGATTGCCGATTTCAGGAAACGGTTTTGGGTAACCTTAATCTTGACCATTCCCATCCTCATCATCTCCCCGATGATCCAAGGGTTTATTGGGTATGAGTTCCTGCTTCCCGGAAACCAATATATATTATTTGGCCTTTCTTCTGTAGTGTATTTCTATGGCGGCTGGCCATTTATTACCGGATTTTGGTCCGAAGTTAAAAAAGGTGCACCAGGGATGATGACCCTTATTTCTATGGCCATTACCGTGGCTTACGTTTATAGTTCGGCAACCGTGTTCGGCTTAGAAGGAGTTGATTTTTTCTGGGAACTGGCTACCCTTATCGCTATTATGTTGGTAGGACATTGGATAGAGATGAAAAGCGTCTTGGGAGCATCAAAGGCCTTACAGCTTTTGGTAAGTATGATGCCCGCAGAAGCCCATAGGGTAAAGGGTGATACCATAGAAGATATTCCGTTGGAAGATTTGTTAAAAGATGATGTCATATTAGTAAAACCAGGTGAAAAGGTGCCTGCTGATGGTATTATAACAGAAGGCACCAGCTACCTGAATGAATCTATGCTTACTGGGGAGTCCAAACCAGTTAAGAAAGAAATAGATGATAAGGTTATTGGAGGTTCGGTAAACGGTAATGGCAGCATAAAGGTAAAGGTTGAGCATACAGGAAAGGACAGTTATCTCAACAAGGTGATCACAATGGTTGAAGAAGCACAAAAGTCCAAATCAAAAATGCAAAACCTCTCGGATAGAGCTGCAAAATGGCTTACCTATATCGCATTAGGTATTGGATTTGGCACATTGGCGGTTTGGCTAATTTTAGGCTTCCCTTTTGTGTATGCTTTGGAGCGTATGGTAACGGTAATGATTATTGCGTGTCCGCACGCTTTAGGTCTTGCCATTCCATTAGTGGTCGCTATTTCTACTGCGGTTTCTGCACAGAATGGATTATTGATTAGAAATAGAACAGCTTTTGAAGAATCCCGAAAAATAACGGCATTATTATTCGACAAGACTGGAACATTGACCAAAGGTGATTTTGGTGTAACAAGGGTTGAGTCGGTCAATCAGAAATATCCACCTAAAGAAATTTTGAGGCTTTCAAGTGCATTGGAACAGAGTTCTGAACACCCTATTGCGGTTGGAATAATTAAAAAAGTAAAAGAAGATGAAGTTATTATTCCGAACCCTGAAAACTTTAACGCAATTACCGGTAAAGGAGTCGAGGCGAACGTAGAAGGGAAAGAAATAAAAGTTGTAAGTCCCGGATATTTAAGGGATGAAAAAATAACTATTCCAGAGGATGCCTATAGCGATGCCGCAGAAACTGTTGTTTTTGTCTTGATTGATGGAAAACTGGCAGGATACATAGCATTGGCGGACGAAATTAGACCGGAATCTGCCGATGCCATCAAAATTTTCAAAAAGAATAATATAAAAGTTTTAATGGCTACCGGTGATAATGAAAGAACTGCCAAAGCTGTTAGCGATAAACTCGGCTTGGATGGATACTACGCCGAAGTTTTGCCACATCAAAAAGTGGAAATAGTAAAAGAATTGGAAAGTAAGGGAGAGTTTGTGGCAATGACAGGAGACGGAGTGAACGATGCACCGGCTCTGGCTCAAGCCAATGTAGGTATTGCAGTAGGTTCTGGCACAGACGTAGCCGCTGAAACCGCGGATATTATTTTGGTAAACAGCAACCCACAAGATATTGCTAACTTGATTTTGTTCGGTAAGGCTACATACAATAAAATGATCCAGAACCTTGTTTGGGCAACGGGATACAACGTTATAGCCATTCCGTTAGCTGCTGGAGTGCTTTATTCTACCGGTTTTGTTTTGGGCCCAGCCGTTGGAGCTGTACTTATGAGTTTAAGTACGATTATAGTGGCTATCAATGCGCAATTATTAAAGCGAAAAATCGGTAAAAAATAAATGGACAAAAAAGAAAAACTCAACAGGATATTTTTAATCCTGTTGAGTTTATTTGTAGTGATGTTGGGCTATGGTATTTTATTGCCAACCCTTCCCTACTATACCGAAAGATTAGCTTTAGGAGATAACCTAGATACTGATTCGATTAACTTTCATATTGGTTTTTTGACCAGTATTTATCCGCTCTTCCAGCTTCTTTTCGTTGTACTCTGGGGCAGGCTATCCGATAAATACGGCCGTAAACCCATTATCATTGTTGGGCTAATCGGCTTTGTAATTATGCAATTACTTACCGGTCTTGCTACATCATTGACGATGCTATATGTTGCTCGCATCTTTGGTGGTATTTTCACGTCATCAGTTATTCCAGTTAGCAACGCATATTTGAGCGACATTACTTCTGAAAAACGAAGAACAAAAATAATGGGTTGGTCGGGTGTTGCCATTAGCTCTGGTGTTATTTTTGGCCCTGTCATTGGTGGCTTTCTGTCTCAAACTGACCTTCATTTAAAATATACGATAGGTCTGCTGCATTTAGACCGATTTTCAGTACCCTTTTTGTTTGCCGCTCTTCTAGGACTTATAGTCTTATTTGTAGTAGCAAAATGGTTAAAAAACACCACTCGCGTACATACGTTCACAACACAAAAAGCGAGCTTGCGATTCACATTTACCAAATATTTTGTCGTATTACTGGGTCTGTCGTTTGTCATCCAATTTGTAGTAACGCTGTTTGAAACTGTCTTTTCAATATATGGGAAAGATGAATTAGGATTTAACAGTAACCAAATAGGTATTGGTTTTATGCTATGTGGTTCAATAATGGCTGTTTTACAACCTTTGTTCGCTACTTACGGAGAGAAGTTTTTATCCACAAAGAAACAAATTGCATTAGGGTTGTTTATATCTGGATTATCCTTAATTGTCTTTCCCTTTTTTAAGAATGAATACTTGGTATATGTGTTAATCGTTGTTTTCGCTGCTGGAGGTGCTATGGTAACCCCAAACTTGTTATCAGCAGTATCATTGACATCTAAAGAAAATACAGGTAGAAATATATCCATACAAAGCTCAACAGGTAGCGTAGGTCAGATTTTAGGTCCTGTTGTAGGTACTTGGCTGATTGCAGATAGTTTTTACTATCCGTTTATTATAGCCGGATTAATAGTTATAATTTCAATTGGATTAGTCCAATTTGTCACTTAAAACTTTTAAAATTGAAATTCCAAATAAAAAAACTCCTTACAGCTTTACTTAAATATAATGAATTATAAATCAGGTGCGTAATTCGGTGCGTAATTAGAAATATATTATTTTAATTATTTGATTTTCAATAACTTAATTATTTAAAGATAGTTCCTCTTTCTCCGCTTATCAAAACCGTATTCCTTTGATTAATAAAGGTTTACGGTTTTTTCGTTTATAGATTTGTACGATTAATGTACGGTAGATTATTTTTAACCTCAACTTTCAATAAATTTCAATTTAAAGAATAGGGTATAAATTCCGTATCTTTGAAACTGTTTACACGTTGCCTGTGTAACCATTTGAACAAATAAAAGAGGGTTGCCGTACTGGTTGCCCTTTTTTTTGTTTTAATATTTTGAAAAAAGCCACATTTTAATGAAAATCTTTTTATTTACCTTAGTAATTCAAATACAACAGATTTCTATAGTTGTTAATCCTTAAGATTATGAAATATATTTCTTTATTGATGTTAGTTTTATTCTTATTCGCTTGTAATACCCGAGACGAAGGATTGAAAAGTGTGGGCTTTTGGTTGAGCGAAGATGTTAAAAATAAAGGAAATTACAAACAAATAATAAAAGCTGGTGAGGGGATGTTTTTAGTTAAATATTATATTGATCAAAGATCTGGCTCTACTTATGGTTCAGATTTTTATACATTTAACAAAGGGTGTTTTTCCGAGGGATTTGATTTTTTTTGTGAAACTGAAGATAATAACCTAATAACTGAACACGGGGAAGTTTTTGTGAAATATGACAAAGAGTATTTTTTTTATGATAATAAAGGATATCCGTTAGAAAGCCTTGTGAAGAAATATGGTGATCTTACGAAAGATAAAATTGATGAATTGGGAATAAAAATTTATGGCAAATGAATTATTGATTTTAAATATTAGTGGCGAAAATACTCCATTGGCTTTTATGACTTCTAAATATTTTATACCCGATTATTAAAAAAATAATTTATAAGTGTCTGTATGGGAGGGATATACAGATATTTTTAAGTCTTATAAACCTAGAAAACCGCAAATATTAAGGGTATAGGGGATGTTTTAATTGATTTTTTTAAAACTTTATGGTATTATAGGTGAAATAATTACAGGATTGGCGCCATCTACATACTATGAATATTACGTTACACCTTTGTGTGGTACTGGCACACCATTTCCAGCCGGCCCAAAAGGATTTAGCACACTTTGTGGGGGCGCAATAGATGCCTTCCCATTTTTTGAATCGTTTGAAAATACTTCGGGCACAAGAGATTGCTGGAGCAATGAGTATGTAGCTGGAGTTCCAACAGACTGGATGTATGTTGGTACAAATGGCAACAATTCTATAACGCCTAGAACTGGCGAGTTAATGGCTCAATTTAAGATCGAGTCTATGACCGAAAAAACCAAATTGGTTTCACCCGCTATGGATCTAACAGCGTTAACAAATCCTCAGCTTACTTTCTACTTTGCCAATGCAAATTGGATCGGAGATGTAGATGAGCTGCGTATATTTTACAAGACTAGTGCAGGAGGTTCATGGACACAAATTGGTGAAAGCTATACCACAGAACATACTGTTTGGACGCAAGTAATTTTAGACCTTCCAAACCCAAGTAATGATTATTATATTGCTTTTGAAGGTAAGTCTAATTTTGCAAGAGGAATAGATGTAGATGATGTAATGGTTGCAGAAGCTCCTACTTGTATGCAGCCTTTAAATCTTACTGCAACTCATATTACACAAGACTCCGTAGAATTATCTTGGGATGAAGTTGCTGGAGCTAGCAATGGATATGAGTGGTTTATTTTTGAATATAATGCAGATCCAACAACTGCTACAGCAGTGGCTACAGGTACCACACCACAAGGCACTACAACTGCAAACGTTAGCGGTTTAGAGGCTTATACTATCTACGATTTTTATGTAAAATCTGATTGTGATACAGACGGGATGAGCTTCTTAGCTGGACCAACTACATTTAAAACAGCGGTAATACCACCAGTTTGCGGTCAATTCTTTTACGATACGGGCGGAGAAAATGGCGATTATGGTAACAATGAAAATGTAACTACCATTATTTCGCCAAATAATCAAGGAGAAGCGGTTACGGTTACCTTTATATCTTTCGATACTGATTTTGGATGGGACGTGCTTTATGTTCACGACGGACCAGACGCTACTTACCCATTAATTGATAGTGGTAACGATGCAACACCTAATTTCCCTGCTGGAGGATATTATGGACAGACTATTCCTGGACCATTTACTTCTACTCATTCAAGTGGAGCATTAACATTTGTATTTAGAAGTGATTTTGGCGCAACTCGCGCAGGCTGGATGGCAGATATTTCTTGTACGCAACTCAATGTGGCAGATCAAGCTTTTGAAAACTTTATTTATTATCCAAATCCAGTGGAAAACAGATTGGTATTAAATGCTGCCAATCAAATTGAAACTGTAAAAGTTTACAATTTATTAGGTCAAGAAGTTTTAGCTGTATCACCAAATACAAATAATCCTACAATCGAAATGGATAATTTGCAAACTGGAACTTATATTATGAAAGTTACTATAGATGGTAATGAACAAACCTATAAGGTATTAAAGAAGTAAAATAACTTAATTTTTTTTATAGTTTTATTTTTCAAGAACCATTCTCTTAATGAGGGTGGTTCTTTTTTTGGTTTTCGGTTTTAAACACAACTCATAAAAACCTATTTAACCAATTGAAAAACTTGTTTTGCAATCTCCAATTCTTCATTGGTAGGAATCACTAAAATTTTTACTTTGGAGACAGGTGTGTTTATTTCGCGTAAGCTTTTTGATTTTGTTTCGTTTTTTTCATCGTCCAATTCTATACCCAAATAATCCATATTCCTGCATACAAGTTTTCGGATTAAGCTGGAGTTTTCACCAATTCCCGCAGTAAAAATTATAGCGTCTAAACCGTTTAAAGTGGCTGCATATGCTCCTATATATTTTTGAATACGATACGCATTCATTTGTAATGCAAGTTGGCAGTCTCTATTTCCTTTTTCGGCTTCGGCTTCAATATCCCTTAAGTCGTTGTAGCCGGTAAGTCCCAGCATACCGCTTTTATAGGTGAGTATTTCTTTAACTTCATCTACTGTGTAGTTTAATGTGTTGACCAAATGATAAATGATACCGTGGTCAATATCGCCACTTCTGGTTCCCATAATTAAACCGTTGGAGGGCGTAAAACCCAAACTGTGATCAGTGCTTTGCCCATTTAAAATGGCAGTCATACTGCATCCATTACCCAGATGAATGGAAATGATTTTAGAATTTTTAAGACCTAAATGTGCAATGGCCTTTTCTGAAACATATTGATGGCTCGTGCCGTGAAAACCGTATAATTGAATACTTTGTTCGTCGTAAAGTTGATTGGGGATTGCATACCTTTTGGCCTTTTCGGGAATGGTTTGGTGAAATGCCGTATCAAAAACCGCAACTTGTTTCGCAGACGGAAAAACTTCTTCAGCAACGAGAATTCCTTCTAGATTTCCCGGATTATGAAGCGGTGCCAACGTAGCGTATTCTTTTATCTTTTGTTTAACTTGGGTTGTGATTGCCGTAGTATTTGAAAATGAATTTCCACCATGAACAACACGATGGCCAACCACTTTAATGTCGTCAGTACTTTTAATCACTCCTTTTTCTGAATGAAGTAATAATTCAACTATTTTATGAAGTCCTTGTTTATGTGTTTTTATACTTTCGGTCTGTTGAAGCGAAGTTGCACTTGTTTTATAATTCAAAACGGCGTCCTGTTGCCCAATGCGCTCCACCAATCCGCTACACACCCATGTTTCCGAAGGCATTTCTATTATTTGAAATTTTATAGACGAGCTTCCAGAATTAATTATTAATACGTTCATAGGATTATATGTTTTTAAATAGCTTGTGCTTGTATTGCAGTAACCACAACGGTATTAAATATATCGTCTGTTGTGCAGCCTCGGCTTAAATCGTTTACAGGTTTGTTTAACCCTTGAATTATCGGACCAATAGCCAAAGCTTTTGTTTCTCTCTGAACCGCTTTGTAAGTATTGTTCCCCGTATTTAGATCGGGGAAGATAAACACATTGGCTTGTCCGGCAACTTCGGAGTTTGGCATTTTAGACCGGCCAACCGTTATATCTACGGCCGCATCGTATTGTATTGGTCCTTCTACTTTTAAATCAGGTCTTTTTTCCCGTACTATTTGCGTTGCCTCTCTCACCCGTTCTACATCGGCTCCTACACCGGAAGTTCCTGATGAATACGACAACATTGCTATTTTCGGTTCAATTCCAAATGCCGTGCTGGTTGCAGCCGACGAAATGGCAATTTCGGCCAATTGGATTGAAGTAGGGTTTGGGTTAATTGCGCAATCTCCATACACCGAAACACGATCTTCCAAAAGCATAAAAAATACAGACGAAACAATTGAAGCCTCTGGCTTGGTTTTTATAAATTGAAGCGCAGGAAGAATAGTGTGCTGCGTAGTGTGCTGAGCTCCGGAAACCATCCCGTCTGCATGACCCTTATATACCATCATGGTTCCAAAATACGACACATCTATCATGAGATCCTTCGCCATTGCAAGATTCACGTTTTTGTGTTTTCGAAGTTCGAACAATGTTTTTGCGTAGGCATCAAAATGAATAGATTCACTTGGATTTACAATGTTAATTTTGTGTAAGTCCAGCGCAAGATCCAAGGCTGTAATTCGCTCTTCAATTTCCTTTTTATCGCCTAGCAATGTAATGGTTACCACGTCCAAATCAATTAATCGTTTGGTGGCACGTAAAATACGTTCGTCTAGCCCTTCTGGTAATACAATGTGCTTTTTTTCGGCCTTTGCCTTTTTCAATAAATTATACTGAAACATTCTAGGTGTAATTCCGTTTGTTTTAAACGTAATTAAGCGTTCTACCAAAGCATCTACTTTTACGTGCTTTTCAAAATCTTTAATAGACGTATTAATTTTTTCGGTGTTTTCGGCATAAATCTGCGATTTTATTCTTCCCAAACTATTGGTAACGGAAAATGTACCTCCTGGAACCGAAATAATAGGAACAACTTCTGAAAGCCCTTCAATTAATTTAATAATTGAATCTTCCGGCACCAGACCCGCGGTAAGTACGATACCCGAAATAGCAGGATAATTATCGGAGATATTTGCTTGCAGAGCGCCCAAAATAATATCGGCACGGTCTCCCGGTGTAATAACAAGCGCATTTTCTTTTAAATGAAGTAAGTAGTTATGCAATTGCATAGCGCCCACGCTGTAATTACCAGCCTGATTATTAATAAAGGATTCTCCAAACAGAACCTTTGCACCCAAAGTATCTACAATTTCCTTCATCGAAGGATTTGCCAAAACTGGGTTTAACGGAATTGCACTTACAATTACTTGCGAAGGAAGATATTTTTCCAATTCGGTAATAACCAATTCTTGATTTTGAGGTTCTACTTTATTGGCGATTACGGCCAAAACCTCTACTCCTTTGTCTTTAAACGAATCGAACGCCATTTGTAGATTGCCGACAAATTCGTCTAAGGTTTTGCCAATACCGCTAGCTAGGATAATCGCGGGCACACCTAAATTTTTGGCTATTAATATATTAATATCGAATTCCTTTATAGTGCCTTCACCCGTAAATCCGGTACCTTCAATTAGTATAAAATCAAACCGTTCTTCGAGGGCTTTGTATTTTTCAATAATTCTACTAATTATTTCGCCGTCTTTATTTTCGTTTGTTTTCTTAATTACCTCGCTTCGTTTAAAGGCGTAGGCATCTTCAAATTTTATATCTAAGTTAAAATAGGTAGAAACTGTGTTTATATGATTGTCAATTTCACCAGATTTAAAGTCATCAATAATAGGTCTGAAATAGCCTACTTTGGCCGCCTTTCCCAATAACGACTGCATTAATCCCAGTGAAATAATAGACTTGCCACTGTCTGGTTCGGTTGTGGCAATATAAATGGCTTTATTCATTTTTTTAATATTTATTCAAAAGTAAGCAACATTATAAACACCGCTATAAAATTTTAGGTTAGATGTTCCAAACGTGCTAAAACTTTATGGCCTCTTCAAAATTTTATGCTTCATTTAATACAGTTAGTTTATCTGAATTGTAACCAAACTTCGTTTTTTTAATCCAATGGTTAATTTATCAATGTATTATTCACTTAAATAAATAACTATGGAAACAAAATTATTACTACTCGCATTAATAGGTGTATTTTCAGTAAATGCACAAAATACATATAACCTTGACTGGGTTATGGGGATTGGAAGTAGCGTAGATTTAACTATAGATCAAGGCGATACCGTAATTTGGACTTGGGGAGATAATGCACCCCATACAGTAGAAAATGAAGTAGGAAATTCTGTTGAAACTTTTAATAGTGGAGTTATTTCGGGAATGGGAGAAACCTATGCCTACACCTTTACCGAGGTAGGCGACAACAGATATTTTTGTGGCATTCACGGTGCAAATAACATGTCGGGAACCATTACAGTTAGAGAGGTTTTGGGAGTTGAGGATAACAATTTAAGCTCAATAAGTATCTACCCAAATCCATCGTCTTCAGTAATAAATTTGGAGATTCCACACAACATTCAATCTGGCCAAATAACCGTGTACGATGTATTAGGAAAACAGATTTATTCAGATGAATTTATATCAAATCCTAGGATTTCAATAAACATTGCGAATTGGAGCCAAGGAAATTATTTTTTAAAAGTTGTTTCGGGTGAATACACAATAACCGAAAGGTTCATTAAAAACTAATTCAATAAAGATACGTATTACTGCTAATTTTTTGGATGCTACTTCGGTTGCAATTTTGAAAATGCTCTTTTCCGATTAAAACGAAATTGACCCTCGTTATTTGTCACAGTTAATCATCTTTAAAACAATTGAACATGATATAGCATCCATAGATTTGCAATTATTAAAATCAAAAACTATTATGAAAAAAATTATTTTACTCCTCTTTATTTTTAGTGGTTTAAACCTGTCTTTTTCGCAAGAACCTATAATTGAAGGAGACATAATGTTGTGCCCAAATTCAAGCGGTACAGCATCAGTGATCAATCAAAGTTATGATAGCTATCAATGGTATTTTAAATACTGGTTTACATCGGAAGAATTTGAGCCCATTCCTGGGGCAACGGATGCTTCATTTACATATGATTGGTTTACCTATGATCAGGCGTTATTAAAAGTTGTGGTTACTTTAGGAACCGAAACCTTAGAGTCTAATGCAATACAAATTGATAGTTACGCTTGGACCCCTTTGATAATAATTCACGAAATGAATGAGTTTGTAAGAATTGATCCAGTTTCCCACCATCTTGTTTTATGCGAAGGAGAAAGCTTTAACAATACAATTGGCAGTCCCTACAACACTAACATACAATGGTATAAAGATTACGCCCCAATTCCAGGTGCAAATGATACGTCTTATTCAATCACTGAGCCTGGAATATACTACGTGGAAGCTGCACCAGATTTCTGTCCTAATGTTATAGATAGCAGCATAGGCACTCCGTTTGTTGTTGAAATTGACACTAATTGTGCCCTTGGCATTACTAACCCCAATAGTTTACACGATGCAGTTCAAATATATCCTAATCCGGTGTCGCATTCCCTACAGTTAAACATTGGTGCTGATGTAGCAATAAACAAATACAGCATTATGGACATAACGGGAAAAGCTTTAATAACAAAGAAAACGAACTTTACAGATACTGCGACTATAGATGTTAGCAGTTTATCTAACGGACTGTATATTTTAGTGTTAGAAAGTGAAAGAGGAAATTCAATTCATAAATTCATTAAAGCGTAGTTTTTACTTGATGGCTAATAGCTTAATACAGAAATGGGAGCCAAGAGCTCCCGTTTTTAAATGAAAGCATTCACTTCTTCTTTTTAATACGTGGAATGTATTATAAACCATCACCTTCCAAATAGCTCGCTCTAATTTTAACAGAACGCTATAATTAGCGATAATAATTTGGTCATATTTAGTTTATTTCATCGGTAACCTCTCCGCAATTCAGCATTGAAGCCCCAAAATACGGGTTGAGGATTTCTTCGTTCGTACTCAGCCAAAACGCGCCTATATCGTTATTCGCCATCGGACAGTATTCCACATAGACTTTTTGGTTAATGCCAAAAGTTTTTACCGCATTTATTAAATGTGCCGATAGATGCACAAATTGTTCGCGTTGTATTTTAATATCTGAAGTTTTTGAGATTGCGCTCGCAGATGTCTTAAGTTCCTTTTCCAAATGCATCCATTGGCTGTGGGCAGGCTCCTCTTTTAGCAGTTTCATATCAACATTATTGATGCTTTTAAGTAGAGCACCGGCAGCGATTTTGGGTGTTTCTGCGTTGTCATTAACCAAGGCTTTTTCTATAGTCATATAATCGTCAAACACTGCTTTCAGTTGGGTTTGAAATTTTGCTGGCACTTCCAGCCTTTCAACCTGTGTCAGGTGATTTGTTGCATCCACTTCTACACTGTTATCAGTATTCATCATGCTTTTTTTACCTTGCAATTGGGCTGCTGCATCTACTGTAAAAGTGCCATTGGCAACCACTTCTTCGCCATTAGTAAGTCCATCAACAATGGTATAAGTTTCGCCGTTCTTTGCGCCCAAAGTTACCTCGCGCATTTCAAAAACAGGTTTGTTAGGATTGGTTTTTACATATACCAAGGATCGGCTTCCCGTCCAAAGTACAGCAGATGCTGGCACAATTATCTGTGACGTACTATCATTTTGTTTTGAAATATTCACTTTAGAAGTTACAAACATCCCAGGTTTTAAAATACCATCTTTATTGTTTAAAGTTGCCCGTACTGAAACCGTCCTGGATTGTGTATTTAAAGTTGGATCTATAAACGAAATGGTTGCTTCAAAATCTTTATTGGGATAGGCATTGGTGGTTACAGTTATTTTTTGGCCTTCCTTTAATTGTGAAATTTGATTTTCATAAGCATCGAACATAGCCCAAACTGTTCCCAAATTGCTAACTTTTACAATAGGTTGCCCTTGCTTAACGTAGTCGCCTTCTTCCGCCATTTTTTCAGAAACCGTTCCCGAAACAGTAGCGTAAATGGGGAAGTTTTCACGCACTTTACCTGAACTTTCAATTTGATTGATTTGATTTTCTGAAAGTTTCCACAATTTTAATTTATTACGAACTGCTTTATATAATCCGGGCTGAGATTCTTTCATAGAAGCAGCCGTTAAAAGTTCCTGTTGCGCTGCAACAAGTGCCGGTGCATAAATGATGGCCAACAATTGTCCTTTACGAACTTCTTCTCCAGTAAAATTGACATTTAGCTTTTCTATTCTTCCTTCAAAATAACTGGCTTGTACGGCATTTGCTTCTTCGTTCGGCATAATTTTACCCGAAAGCGACATTGTATTTCCCTCTGTTTCCGAAGTATTTCCTACAATAACAGTTTGAATATTTGCCAAAGCCATGGCATTTTCAGACATCTTAATTTCGTTTAATGCCAGGCCTTCCGCGCCGGACTCTGCGGGGATTAAGTCCATCCCGCAAATAGGACAATCTCCCGGTTCGGGTTGCATAATTTGGGGATGCATTGAGCAAGTCCACATTTTATTAGCAGCAACCTCATCAGAATGCTCATGAATGTCTGTGGCATTATTAGCCGCTGTACCTGCTGGATCGCCACCGAAAAGAAGAAAACCAGCCAAGAGGCCAACTATAACGGCTATCCCAATGTATATGATATTTTTATTCATCTGTTTATATTTTACTTATTATTTTCTAATCGTTTAATCATTGCCTTCATTTCCGCAATTTCCTTTTCTTGTGCTTTAATAATATCATCTGCCAACTTTTTAACTTCGGGATCTTTTATCTCTGCTCTTTTACTGGTTAAAATAGCGATGGAATGATGCGGAATCATCGCTTTCATCCAAAGTATATCGCCAACAATAGGGCTTTGTGCTCTTACCAAGCCAAGGGCGCTGACGAATAGAATTAAACTCCCCAATAGAATTGCAATATTTTTTTTCTTGTTTTGATACATTTTTCGCATAAAGAACCACATTATCACTGCCATTGCCGCAATGCCCAAACACGACATATAAAACCTTGTGAGACTAAAGTAAACGTGGTCTATTTCGTACGTATTTAAATACATTGTGATGTACATTGCTATAAATGAAGCGGCAAGCATCAAAATAAACTTTGTGTAATTATTGTTTTTTGAGTTTTGGTTTGAATTTTTCATAGTATTAAAATTTATGGTTTAATTAATTCTTGTCTGTAAAATAATTTATTATACTAGTTTGTTTAAAGTAAGCGGCAATAGCTTCAATCCGACTTATTTGAAATTTTAACTGCAATTCCTGCACGTCCAAAACTTCATTAAAATTGATCGTTCCCGTTTCATAATTCTTCAATAAAATTTCATTCGCGTGCTGCGCCTGTTTTATATTTTTATCCTGCGTCTCTAAACTTATACGCGCCGCATTTCTACTTTTAATTGCTGTTTGTAACTGCGTCATTAATAAATTTTCAGATGCTTGTTTTTGAATTTCAAGCTCTTCATATTTCAATTTGTTTTGCCGCGCAACGGATTTATATTTTTTATTGAAAATTGGGATTGAAATTGTTGCCATTGGCATTAGCATATTAGGCGCTTCATTTAAAAGCATATACTGCACCCCTATTCCAAAATCTGGCGCGCTTTCTTTTTTATTTAGAATATCGGCTTGTGAAACCACCTCATTCAATTCGTTATATTTTGTTATTTCGGGGTGTAGCTTAAGTTGGCTGAAATCTATTTCAGTTTCTTTCTCTGGAATTGTCAAGCTATCGCGGATTGCAATATCAGTGACTTCCTCGCGGTTCATTATCTTATTAGTAGCGGTGAGTGCTGCCGAATAGTCCTGCTGAAGCCTTAATTTTTGTTCGATTAGATCGTTCTGCCGCATCTGCAGTCTTAGTACCGAAACTGCTGATGCCTGCCCAACTTCAACCGAGGTAAGTGCCAAGCGCTCATAAACCTGCAAAAGCTGAATGTTGGAGTCTAAAACTTGCTGCTTTCTAGCTATTTCATATAAACGAAAATAGGATTGCGACACGGCCATTGCGATTTTCCTTTTGGCTATTTCTATTTCCACAAAATCTACATCGGCCATTGCTGTGGCATATTTACTTCGCGCAGAAATAGTTCCAAACCAAGGAAGCATTTGCATCATCGAAAATTCACCCTGTTGCATCATCGGCATTTCGGCTTTACTAAGCGTATATCCTCCTGAAAACTGGGTGTCTGGCAACGAGTTGGACTCTGACACCTTTTCCGTAGCAATAGCGTGTTGCTTTATCACAGCTTGAATGTTGGGATTGTTTTTTATAGCTTCGACAATAAAGGTTTCCAACTGTTGGCCTTGTCCAGTCCAACTCAAAAATATTAATGAAAAAAGAAATATCCTTACCATCCAAAATTTCGGTTTTCTCGAAAGAAATGTTGTTTTAAAAGTTGAATTCATTTCTAGCTTGCTTTAAGGGTTTTTAATTTATTTTTCAATTTTGCCTCTTTTCTCCAACTGAATAAAACTGGCACTACAAAAAGAGTGATCAACGCAATTAACATCCCTCCAAAACTGGGAATGGCCATTGGTATCATAATATCGCTTCCTCTACCTGTGGATGTTAGAATTGGTAGCAAAGCCAAAATTGTGGTAGCGGTAGTCATCAAGGCGGGACGTATTCTTTTCCTTCCCGCTTCTACTACAGAAGTGCGAATTTCCTTCAAATTCTCTGGGTCGTTCTTGTCAAAGGTTTGAGTGAGATACGTGGCCATTACCACGCCATCGTCCGTGGCAATTCCGAAGAGCGCAATAAACCCTACCCAAACTGCAACACTTAGATTAATGGTGTGCATCTGAAACATTTCCCGTAAGTTTTCTCCAAAAAAGTTGAAGTTTAAAAACCAATCCTGTCCATAAAACCAAATCATCAAAAAGCCTCCTGCAAAGGCTACCGTAATTCCTGAAAATACTATCAAGGAAGTTGCTACAGAACGAAATTGGAAATATAAAATCAAGAAGATTATCCCCAATGCCAAAGGCACAATTACAGAAAGTGTTTTCTCAGCCCGTAATTGGTTTTCATAAGTACCCGTAAAGTGATAATTTATTCCTTTAGGAACAGTGAGTTCTCCATTGGCAATCTTTTCTTTTATTAAGGCTTGGGCGTTTTCAACCACATTTACTTCTGCGTATCCGTCCAGTTTATCGAACAAAACGTGGCCCAATAAAAAAGTATCCTCGCTATTTATCATCAGCGGCCCCTGTTCATAGCGCACGTTTACAAGTTCGTCCAAGGGTACTGGATTACCTTTTTCTACTGGTACGTAAATATTCTTTAAATCATCGGGATCAGCGCGTAGATCGCGTGGGTATCGCACCCGAACTCCGTAGCGTTCCCGACCTTCTACGGTTTGGGTCAAAGGCATTCCTCCCACCGCTACTTGCAAGATTTGCTGTACATCTTCGATAGAAACGCCATAACGGGCAAGACGATCTCTTTTTATGTCAATTAAAAGATAAGGTTTCCCTACAATGCGGTCTGCAAAAACGGCTTCTACTTTCACCCCTTCGGCGTGTTTTATAATCTCTTCCAACTCTAACCCAAAAGCTTCAATCTTTCTAAGATCTTGCCCCTTCACTTTAATTCCCATAGGGGCGCGCATTCCTGTTTGCAACATCACCAATCGTGTTTCAATAGGCTGTAACTTAGGCGCAGAGGTAACGCCAGGGATTCTGGTTACGCGTACTATTTCATTCCAGATATCATCGGGAGATTTTATCTCGGGTCGCCAGTTTCTATAAAATTCGCCATCCTCATCTTCTATCAAATCTCTTTCTGTGACATCGAGCGCAGTCGAGATGTCAATTCCTGCTTTTCGAGCGTTCTCGACTCCGCTCGTACTGACATTTTTATTTGGATTTTCAACAAGTGTCCCATCTTTAAGCTCGTAAAATCCATCTTCATTCACTTTAAACCTTTGTCGCTTTCCGTCTTCATTCAGAGCGTATTCTGGTTTATATTGAATGATGTTTTCAAACATGGACAATTGTGCTGGATCAAGAGCCGACTCTGTTCGGCCAGCTTTCCCCACAACAGTTTCAATTTCTGGAATACCTGCCACAGCCATATCCATCTGCTGTAAAACGCGTTTATTTTCCTCTACGCCCGAGTGGGGCATAGAAGTAGGCATCAATAAAAAAGAACCTTCGTTTAAGGAAGGCATAAACTCCTTGCCTGTGTTCTGCCAAATCAAGACTCCGAAGACAACAATTAACGTGGGGACGGAGAGAAATAGAATCTTGTTCCGAAGTGCCCAGCCAAGAATCCGAGTGTAATAATATTGGAACAACCAGAATATGGCTAACAATCCCGAACATATCAGTCCCACAAACATCAGGTTCCAAAATATACTTTTATCTACCCCAAGTGGACGCCAGAATTCTGCCAATAAAAAGACAACGGCTAAAGCTGAAATAAATATGTTTATAATATTAGCACGTTTATCTGATAGCGTAAGTTTATCTGAAATCTTGGAAGTAACCTCATCATCTTTTAATAACCCCGTAATACCAAAGGCAATCAGGATTAGTCCTAGCCAGTATCCAAAAACGATAGCAGTGATCCCCAAAATGACTAACAGTCCACTAATTAAATTAGCAGTTGCTTTTCTTAAACTTTTTCTTCGGAACAAATAAGCAGCGAACGGCGGGATAAGAAAAAGTGCCACCATTAAGGAAGCGACGATCGCCATTGTTTTGGTAAATGCCAAGGGCCTAAATAATTTTCCCTCCGCGCCAATCATAGTAAAAACGGGGATAAAGCTTATTATAGTTGTTAATACAGCGGTAATAATGGCGCCGGAAACCTCAGCGCTTGCTTCATAAACAACTGTATTTATTGGCTGTTTTACACCGGTTTCGCCATAACGCACTTCTTCTTCATCTAAATGCCTTATTATATTTTCGGTAAGGATAATCCCGATATCCACCATGGTCCCAATTGCAATTGCTATTCCGGATAATGCCACAATGTTGGCGTCCACATTAAAGAACTTCATCGCAATAAAAACCATTAAAACTGCCACTGGCAAGAGACCCGAAATAAGTATTGAAGCTCTTAAATTAAAAACCATCACGATAATCACGAAAATCGTGATGAGTATTTCCAAGCTTAAAGCTTCATCAAGCGTGTCTAAGGTTTCCTGAATAAGTATCGATCGGTCGTAAAATGGAACTACAGTAAGTTGCGATATTGTACCATCCGAAAGTTCTTTGGAAGGCAGGCCGGCTTTAAGTTCTTCTATTTTTTCTTTTACATTGTTGATAACTTCCATTGGGTTGGCGCCGTATCTAGCCGTAACAACTCCACCTACAACCTCTGCGCCTTCTTTGTCCAAAATCCCTCTGCGGGGCGCAGGCCCCAAACTTACATTTGCAATATCTTTGATTCGTATTGAAGTATAATTTTCTGAGGTAACAACGGCGTCTTCAATATCGGCGATGGACTTTATATATCCCAGACCTCGCACCAAGTATTCCACTTGATTTATCTCCATTGTTTGGGCGCCAATGTCTTTATTGCTTTCTTTAACCGCCTTTACGATTTCCGCTAGGCTGATATTGTATTGGCGCATCAACTCTGGTTTCACATCAATTTGATATTCCTGTACATACCCTCCAATTGACGCTACTTCAGAAACCCCACTTGCCGAGGAAAGTGCATATTTTACGTAGTAATCCTGTATACTCCGCAATTCGTGCAAATCCCAACCTCCGGTTACATTGCCCTCTTTATCGCGGCCTTCCAACGTGTACCAGTAAACCTGTCCCAATCCTGTAGCATCAGGACCTAAAGATGGATTAACGCCATTGGGAAGCAAGCCGGCAGGTAGAGAATTTAGCTTTTCTAATATGCGGCTACGGCTCCAATAGAATTCTACTTCTTCTTCAAAAATGATATAGATGCTCGAAAAGCCGAACATTGAAGAGCTACGAATGGTTTTCACACCAGGGATACCCAATAATGATGTGGTAAGTGGATAACTTATTTGATCTTCTATATCCTGTGGGGAACGGCCTTCCCATTGGGTAAAAACAATTTGTTGGTTTTCCCCAATATCGGGGATAGCATCTACGGCGACAGGATTGGTGGGAAATAATCCGGTATCCCAGTTAAAAGGTGCATTAACCACACCCATACCGATGAAAAGTGCGAGCAACAAGACTGCTACCAGTTTGTTCTCTATGAGAAATTTTATGCCTTTATTTAGCATGTGAATTGATTGTTAAACAGTTAAACATTGAATAAAATCCTGATTGAATCAGAAATTTAGATACAATAAGTTGTGCCGAGAATGGGGGTGACCAAACGGCTAATCTTTTCCGATAGTTATCGGAAACTGTTTAAAATCAAATTAAATAAGTTTCGTGTAGCTTTTGTATATCCCGTATGAGAAAGGGAGGTGCGTAATCTCTAAAAGGAACGATGTTAGTATCAAGTTCTTCAAAAAGATTTACATAAGAGTAAAAGAAAGTAGCAACAAAATCTTGCTGCTCAAAAGATAAGGAGTTGAATGATAATTTTAGTTCGTCCTGCCCTTCAATAACAACTTGTTTATCTGAACAGCAAGAATCATCCGGCACTGTATTTTCGCAACTATTTTCAGATTGCGATTTTTCCATTCCGCAAGTTTTCACATTGTGAACAACTGAAAAATCAACTAAAGCTTCTCCACAATAATGCATATCTACCGTAAACGACATAGTAGTGAAGAGTACTAAAGTCGCTAAAGCAGTAGAAATTGATTTATGGAAAAATGACTTCATATCTTTGCAAATTTAGTGAAAATCGGTCATTCTTTCACTTTAGTCATACCAATTATTTGTTAATATGTGAATTAGGAATATTTAAAAACCATTCTTCAGTATTAAATTAACTTTTAAAGATTTTGAGCCTTCCATACAATTTTCAAAATATATTTTCACTAAAAACAAGTACCAGCATAAAACTCAATTTACTTTTAAAAAACAGTTAAGCATTTTAACAAGTTCGTTTTCTGGCAAATATATTGTATCGCCCTCATCAATATCGTTGGCGGTTTTTAAAAAATTTCATCATAAAATTTATATTTTCGTTTTTAAGAGTCAGCATATTTAGATATATTTCTGAATCTATTCAAAAATTGTAACCCGTTTATTACAAACCCTACGACATTATGAGCAATTACCACATCAAGAATTTAGAAGAATACTTTCAAGTTTATCGAAAATCAGTGCGCGATCCTGAGAATTTCTGGGAAGAAATTGCCGAAGAAAACTTTTTGTGGCGCAAACGGTGGGATAAAGTGTTAGAATACGACCTTTCCAAACCTGAAGTTTCGTGGTATAAAGGAGCAAAGCTGAACATTACCGAAAACTGTATTGACAGGCATATTTATAGTCGCGGCGACAAAACTGCTATAATTTTTGAACCGAATGACCCTTCGGAAAAAGCTGAACATATAACGTATAAACAACTGCACGAGCGCGTTTGTAAATTCGCGAATGTTTTGTTGGATCAAGGGGTGCAAAAAGGCGATCGAGTTTGTATCTATCTGCCAATGATTCCTGAATTGGCCGTTTCATTATTGGCCTGCGCGCGTATTGGCGCCATACATTCGGTTGTATTTGCGGGATTTTCCTCAACAGCACTGCACACCCGTATTAACGATGCAGATTGCAAAATCGTAATAACCAGCGATGGCTCCTATCGCGGTAACAAAACCATAGATTTAAAAGGAATTGTAGATGAAGCATTAGAATCCTGCCCGAATGTAAAAACCGTTTTGGTGGCCAAGCGCATAAACTCTAAAATAACGATGAAACCGAATCGCGATAAATGGCTACAACCTTTATTAGACGATGCCTATCACGATTGTGTTCCCGTAATTATGGATGCCGAAGATCCGTTATTTATACTCTATACATCTGGCTCTACCGGAAAACCCAAGGGAATGGTGCATACTATTGCAGGTTATATGGTTTTTACGGCTTATACCTTTAAAAACGTCTTTCAATATCGCGAAAACGATGTGTATTGGTGTACCGCAGATATAGGCTGGGTTACCGGCCATAGCTATATTGTTTACGGTCCGTTAGCAAATGGAGCAACAACTGTGCTATTTGAAGGGGTACCTTCGCACCCAGATTTCGGAAGATTTTGGGAGGTTATTCAAAAACACGAAGTAAACCAGTTTTATACGGCTCCCACCGCTATCCGGGCATTGGCAAAAGAGCGCTTAAATTTTTCAGAAAAATACAATCTCTCATCATTAAAAATTTTAGGCAGCGTGGGCGAACCTATTAACGAAGAGGCGTGGCATTGGTACAACGACAATATTGGCAAGAAAAATTGTCCTATAGTAGATACGTGGTGGCAAACAGAAACTGGCGGAATTATGATTTCCCCTATCCCCTACGCTACACCTACCATACCCACATATGCCACACTACCTTTACCCGGAGTTCAACCCGCGCTCATGGATGAAAACGGGGATGAATTAAAAGGAAACTTGGTTAGCGGCCGATTGTGTATTAAATTTCCGTGGCCGGGAATGGCGCGTACTATTTGGGGAAATCACGATCGTTATCGCGATACCTATTTTTCTGCATATTCCAACAAATATTTTACCGGCGACGGCGCTTTGCGCGACAGCACCGGCTATTACCGCATTACCGGCCGCGTAGATGACGTTATTATAGTTTCCGGACACAATCTCGGTACAGCCCCAATTGAAGACGCTATCAACGAACACCCAGCAGTAGCAGAAAGTGCAATAGTTGGTTTTCCTCATGATGTAAAAGGAAATGCGCTTTACGGCTTTGTTATTTTAAAGGAATTTGGCGAAACCCGTGTGCACGACAACCTGCGCAACGAAATAAACCAGATAATTACGGAACATATTGGTCCAATTGCCAAATTAGACAAAATTCAGTTTACTACCGGTTTACCCAAAACGAGAAGCGGTAAGATAATGCGAAGAATTCTTAGAAAAATTGCCGAAAACCAAACCAGCAATCTAGGTGATATTTCAACACTTTTAAATCCAGAAATAGTTCAGGAAATAATGGATGGGGCTATTAAATAAGCAAAAGAAAAAATTTTAATTGTATTGGCAATTATTATGTTTTTGATGACAATAGTATTAGCTCGACAAGTAAAATTTCCCATCCATTAAAGAGTAGCAATCATTCAATGTGGTGTTTTAAATTAATTCAGAACTTCAATTTATTGTAAAATTTCAGAAAACTTCAGTTTGAGCAGCGAATGAGCACTATGAATTCAGTAGAAATTTTACTTGTATTTTATCAATAGCACAGTAATTTGAAATGAGTTAAACAATTTTCTAAAAGTATTAGTTAAAATATTCACAATTTAGTATTTTTATAACCTAATGCTTAAATATTTACAAACTCTAAATCTCCTCACAATGATCTGGACTTATATCTTTCTATTTCTTGCTATCGTGGCAGCTGTTCTTGGTTTTCTCGGATTAGGGTTTGGCCCAATTCAATCTGCAAAAGTTGCATTTTACATTATAACCGTATTTTTGGTTATTTCCTTTGTAATGGAACGCAGAAAAAAAAGCAAAAAATATTACGAGTAAAAGCATACACTGTAACAGGAAGCTTACTAAAAAGCAAGGTTTTACGTAAGTTGGAACAAGGTTGTGTGCTCCAACTCACTATACACCAATTAAATACTTTTGTTACTTAAACGGGCAAATTATTTTATTCGGCTTTTATTATAATTCAAAATTTTCCAAAAGATAATTCATAGAACGATTAATTAACTCATTATGCATAAAAATTAATCGATAAACTATAATTTAGCGTGCGTTATTATTGAAAATAGTAATTTGGCCTCCCAAAGCAACCACCAAATGAATTCGATTCAAGTAAACTCACTTCCGTTAAAAGATGTTATTAGAGACATCGCAACAATTTTAGATATTCCATATACCGAAAACTGTGGCGAATATTTGCTGGAACTTCCTGCTTCGGTAGGCAAGGGCAGTATTCGCGGCATTAACTTTGAAGGCGGCCTGGGGCTCGTTCAGTACGATTGCTTATTTAAGGAGGATATGGAAATACATTTTATCGTTAACAATATTCACCCACTCAAATTTCTATATACCGTAAGCGGAACCTTAGAGCATCGCTTTGAAAACGAAGAAGATTTACACGAAATAAATCAGTACCAAAACGCCATTGTAGCTAGCAGCAAACACAACGGACACGTGTTATTCTTTAAAGCCAATCAAAGAGTGAAAGTAAACAGTTTAGAGATAGAGAGGGAAAAATTTCAGGCTAAAATGGAATGTGATATAAACAGCCTGGACGAAGATCTATTGCAGCTTTTTAAAGACATAAAGGCTAGCGGATCCTTTTATTATAACGGAAATTACAGTCTTAATATAGCCGGAATCTTAGATGAAATGAGCGAATTTACTTCAGAAAATTTTATGCGAAAACTTTTCTTGGAAGGCATGGCTTATCAAATTTTAACGCATCAGATACTACAGTACCAAGACGATAGAATGGACGAACTTAGCCGACTTTTATTGCGTTCTTCCGAAGTAAAACAAATACATCTGGTAGCAAATTTAATAGAAAACAATATCTCGCAAATACCCACTGTAGAAAATTTAGCCAGAGAGGCGGGGCTCAATATCAACAAATTGCAGGAAGGTTTTAAAAAACTATACGGCGATACGGTTAATAATTACGTACAAAAAAAACGACTTGATACCGCGTACAACCTTTTAACAAAAACAGATTTAACTATTTCAGAAATTGTGAATGCTATTGGTTTAAGCAGTAAGAGTTATTTTTCCAAAATCTTTAAGGAAAAATACGATATATCACCTTCAGAATTTCGAAAAAAATACAGTGGCAAATAAAAAAACCCCGCTGAAAAAATTTCAGTCGGGGTTTTCTTCTTCATAGCAGTTCTTTACATTGCTAAAATAAAATAAGTAACCCATAATCGGTAACGCAAAACCATTAATTATTAACCCAAAAGCCTACTTTTTAAAATTGTTCAAAAAAAATGGAACGAACACTTTTCGGCTTCATGGGGTCGAAAATCGTAAAAACAGCACTAACTATTTTGCCAGTTTCTAATCTCGTCCAAAATTTTTTCTCGAGATTTTCCGGTTTTATTTTCAAGATTCTTTAAAGTATCCGAAAAATTCTCTCCTTTATAATCCGTTTCACTAACTTCCAAATTATAGGTCTTTTCAAAATCTTTGGAAATCTTTTTCCACTTATTTTTTAAATAGTCATCGCCGTTTCCATCATCGTTCTTTTCCTCTTTGGGGTTTTCTACATAGCTATCTTCACTGCTGGTATTATGCTGCTCGGCTTGGGCACCTTTGCCCGTGCTGTGTTTCGGATTTACATTTTTATCACTCATAGTTCAGTTTTTTTAAAATTAAAATGAATTTTTAGTAACTGCTGAAAAAACATATACACTAAATTAGTAAGATAGCCATTATATTTTTTCAACCCGTATTTTTTCACGAAAAACCCCTTTTTCAAAACTCATTGAACAAGGGGTTTAACCGTATCCTCAATTGGATAAAATACTTGTGTTTACCTAACGTCTATTCTTCTTCCTCTTCAGGATTGCGTTGGTCTTGAGGTCTGTTTTGCGACCCTCGTGGTTGATTTTGAGGGTTTCTTTGTTGGTTTTCATTTTGTGTACTCATAGCAAATTTTGTTTAAATTAATAAAACTATTTTTCTTTTTCACTTTTAAAATTACGCTTCCATGAAATTGGTTTCGCTTAAGAAAATCATAAAATAGTTGCTTCAATTAAAATTTTAACTATCCATTATATTAAAACAAAATTTCGTTGGCAATTCGTTAATACACAAACTAAAAAATGGTTCCACTTATTAATGCACCCCAGCAAGTATAACTCAGCGGCGTTTTGTATCTTTGCGCTTTTAAAATTTTAAACCATGTACACCAACGCTTTACAAGCCATTTCGCCCATAGACGGCAGATACGCATCAAAAACTGCAAGTCTTATTCCTTATTTTTCTGAAGAAGCGCTTATTCGGTATCGGGTACAGGTAGAAATTGAATATTTTATTGCGTTGGTAGAGCTGGATTTACCGCAATTAGCCAACTTTGACCGAAGTCTCTTTTCTAAATTGCGCGATCTTTATCTTGAATTTTCGGTGAAAGATGCAATTAAAATAAAGGAAACTGAAAAGGTAACCAATCACGATGTAAAAGCGGTTGAATATTTTATAAAAGAAAAATTTGACGCTTTAAAACTTCAGCAATACAAAGAGTTTATCCATTTTGGACTTACCTCACAGGATATAAATAACACTGCGATTCCCCTGTCTTTAAAAGATGCAATAAACAATGTATATGTGCCGCTTTTAATAGAACTTAAGAATAAATTGAAATCTCTGTCCGAAGATTGGGCACAGGTTTCAATGTTGGCACGAACGCACGGTCAGCCTGCTTCGCCAACTCGTTTAGGAAAAGAAATTGAAGTTTTTGTTGTACGTATTGAAGAACAGTTCAATTTAATGAACGACGTAAAAAGTGCTGCCAAATTTGGTGGTGCCACCGGAAATTTCAATGCTCACAAAGTGGCTTATCCAAACATTGATTGGCGGGCTTTTGGCAATCATTTTGTGCAAAACACCTTAGGGTTGCATCACTCCTTTCCTACCACACAGATTGAACACTACGACCATATGGCTGCGTTGTTTGATTGCTTAAAAAGAATAAATACAATTATCATCGATTTAGACCGAGATATATGGACCTATGTATCGATGGACTATTTTAAACAAAAAATTAAAGCTGGCGAAGTTGGCTCCAGTGCCATGCCACATAAAGTAAACCCAATAGATTTTGAAAACAGCGAAGGAAACCTAGGAATTGCAAACGCAATTTTTGAGCATCTTTCTGCCAAACTCCCTATTAGCAGATTACAGCGCGACCTTACTGATAGTACGGTGCTCCGAAATATTGGGGTTCCTATAGGGCACACGTTAATTGCCTTTAATTCAACTTTAAAAGGACTGAATAAGCTATTACTGAATGAAACTAAATTTAAAGAAGACCTAGAAAATAATTGGGCGGTTGTAGCCGAAGCCATTCAAACAATTTTGCGCCGGGAGGGATATCCAAATCCTTACGAAGCCTTAAAAGGATTAACGCGCACCAACGAACGCATTAACCAAACTTCTATTGCAAACTTTATTGAAACTTTGGAAATTTCAGAAAATATAAAGCAGGAAATGCGGAATATTACGCCCGATAATTATACAGGTATTTAATGTTAATTTTGCAAAACAAACAGTAGCAACATACCATTAAAACTAAGGATATTTAGTAAAAAAAAGACTTCTGCCCAAGATGGGAGAAGCCTTTTCCAACTATTAATCAACTAAATTTAATCCTTAAATATTTTGCCAAAACCTTCTAATTTTGACAAATCCATATCGCCACGCTCGGCAGATTTCATAAGTTTTAGCATTTGGTCCGGCCGCATATTTTCACCCAAAAGTCTAAAAACCGCAAAACCTCGGCTGTTATCGCTTGCAAATACAATAACCTCATCTATAGCATCTTCGTCACCTGTGTATTTTAATGTAGCGTTCCATTCGCTACTTTTTATACGAGTTAATTCTTTATACTGCTCTTGATCTAAGATTGCTTTTAACTCTTGTTTTTCCATTTCATAATCTACAGTATCGCCTTCTGCAATAGGATATGCTACAACATTCACTTTTTTAATGGTGTTTAAAATATCCTTTTCCTCCTGTGTAAAGTTGCTGTTTTTGCCCTGCAACAAACTGGTGGCAATATCCATTTTAACGAATTTATCATCATCCTGTTTTTCAACCAAATACTTTTGAAGCGATTTATCGCTACAAGCGGTTAATGCAGCTAATCCAAGTGCCAGGGCCATAAAATATCGTGCAAGTACCATAATTATTGTTTTTTGCGTTTTTCAATATTCTTTAGTTCTTCGCTACCGGGAACTTTTAAGTCTTCGGTTAGTTTAGAAATTTGCTTTAAATCTATATTCCCCGTTATACTCATAATTACGGTTGTAGGTTTGCCGTCCACCATTCCGTCCATATGCATTAGCAGTTCACTTACAAAATTTTCGTTTTTACCTTCTTTACTGTAAAACCGTATGTTTCTGCCATCTTCTTTTATGCGCATTAATTCGCCTAAATTTTTAGAGATTGAAATATATTTAGACACAGCTGCATCCATTTTTTGTGAAGTGGCGGGATTGTCGGTAGTAAAAATTTTGATGTTGTCAAGATCGTTAACCATTTTTAAGTAAGCCTGCGCTTCCGGATCGGCAGAGTTTAGGTCCATCTTACTCAAAAGTTTAAACATGTTTTTGGTAACCACAACTGAAGTTACATCTTTTTCGTCTTCAAAGGAATCGAAAGCGTTCTGCCCCCACGAAACCATCGGCGCTATTGCCAGTGCTATAAGTATTGTTAGTTTTTTCATCTTTAATTATTGTTTATTAATTATTGTTTTTATCTATTTTATTATTCAAAAATTTTGTCTTTTGAAGTTTCAAACTGTCCAACAAACGTAAGACGTTCGGTGCCTTTGTTTAAATTTTCTGAAAGCAACATCATGGCTTCTTTGCTTTTTTCGAAAGCGGCCAATGCTTCTCTTTCTTCTTGCGTATATTGCGGCTGGCTAAAGTAAAAAGCTCCTACACCAAAGGCCGTTACTACTACAGCGGCCACCGCATACCACCAACTTTGTATATTTTTTTTCTTCGCATTACCCAAACTTATAGCACGGCTGGAGCGTTCTTCCTTTGCCGCCTCAAAGCTCATAAATAGCGGTTGATATTGACGGTGCTCTTCGGCAACCGTTTGGTTGTTAAAGTAGTTTTTTAGAACTTTTTCTTCCGCGAGGCTGGTATTGCCCTCAAAATAAGCGGCCAATAATTTGTTTATTTTACCCAATTCCATAGTTGTAATTTTTAATCATTGCATCCCTAACTGTTTTTCGTGCGCGGGAAAGCGCCACGCGCACTGCGGTTTCGTTACTTTCTAGCATTTGTGCAATTTCAGAAAACTCAAATTGTTCCACATCGCGTAATTGAAGTACGATTCGCTGTTGTTCGGGCAGGGTTTCCATTATTTTAAAAACCATTTGTACCCCGTCATTCGCTTCAATAGTAGTTTCAACATCATCGGCAGTTCGATAATTGCTGTGCACAATTTTTAAATTTGATGCCTGTTTCGATTTTAATCTGTCCAAACAGTAATTTTTGGTCATTGTAATGGCAAAAGCTTCGGGATTTTTATAATTTTCAATATTTTGTTTGCTTTTCCATAATTTTAAAAACACTTCCTGCACGGCATCTTCCGCTTCATCTTTAGAAACCAAAATCCTTTTTGCTAAGCGGTAAAGCTTATCTTTAAAAGGCATTACTAAGGTTATAAATTCGGTCTTTTCCATTTAGGTTGGTTGTGGTTAGTGTGCCGTCTATTTAAATGACGAATGGGATACTTTTTTGTTACATTCTTTTTTTAAGTGTTTAAAATAAGGCTTAAACTTAAAATATTCTGGCAAGAATTTATTTCAGCTAAAAAATCATATTTTTACCGTTGCAATATAATTCCTAATTTCCCTGTTCTAAAAAGAATACTTTAATATACCTATTTATGAAAAGAAAAATTTTCATTCCTCTTTTAGCCCTTTCTACACTTTTAGTTTCGTGTTTTGAAGATGCAGACGACAATTTTCAACAAGCTTCCACTTTAGAAATTCAAAATTTTATCTATCGCGGTCTAAATTATTTTTACCTCTATAAAGCTGATACGCCCGAATTGGCAAATGATGCTTTTGCAAATGATGACGACCTAAATAGTTTTTTAAACAACTATGAAACCCCCGAGGCCTTGTTTGACTATTTACTGTCGCCCCAAGATAGGTTTAGCACTCTTTTTAGCGATTACACTTTAATTGAAAACGCCCTGAGCGGCATTACCCTTAGCAACGGAATGGAGTTTGGCTTGGTGTACTACCCCGATAACAGTGGAAACGTTTTTGGGTATGTGCGCTATGTGTTGCCAAATACCGATGCCCAGTCTGAAGGGATAAAACGCGGCGACCTTTTTACCACCATAGACGGCCAACAATTAAACGAAAATAATTATAACGATCTACTGGCGCCGGACAGTTATACTATTGGGCTCGCCACGTACGACGGATCAGATTTTACACCAACTGGCGAAACGGCACTTTTAAACAAAATGCAGTACAACGAAAACCCAGTTTACAAATCCCAAATCCTAACCGTAAACGGAACCAAAATTGGGTATTTAATGTATAACGGATTTATAAAAGATTACGATACCGAATTAAACAACGCCTTTGCCCAGTTTAAGGCCGAAGGTATAAACAACCTCGTTTTAGATTTGCGGTATAATGGCGGAGGTTCTGTAGAAACGGCAACTGATCTTGCGAGTATGATTACCGGACAATTTAACGGACAAGTTTTTTATAAAGAATTTTGGAATGAAGATAGGCAGGCAGAGAACGCTGTAGATGGTCTTTTTGACAATACCATTAGCAATGGCAGCGCTATAAACAATTTAAATCTTACGCAGGTATATATACTCACAACCCGAAGATCGGCCTCGGCGAGCGAACTGGTTATCAATGGCTTAAAACCCTATATTGATGCTGTGCAAGTGGGCGATACCACAACGGGCAAGTTTCAGGCCTCGTTTTTACTTTACGATGCCCCAGCCCCACAATTTAACAGAAATGAAGCTAATCTCGGACATACGTATGCTATGCTTCCCTTGGTTTTTAAAACTGCCAACGCGGCAGGAAATACCGACTTTATTAACGGGCTTTTTCCGAACATAACTTTAAAAGAAGATTACTTTAACCTCGGCGTGCTAGGCGATGAAAACGAACCGCTTTTGGCAGCAGCCCTTTCTGAAATTGCCGGAAGACCAATGCCTTTAAATAAAGATGCACAATATTTAAAAGAAATTTCTGACAGTCAAGAAAATTCACCAATTAATGGCAAAATGATAGGTACACAGCACCGCATTTACGGCGAATAAACCCTCGCGGTAATAAAAAGGGCTGTCTAAAAATTATTATTTAGACAGCCTTTTTTTTGCTAATTCGAATGAGTTTTACTCATTAAAATAAATTCCGCCTGGAATTATTCCTGTTTGGAAATCCTGAATTTCCGTGTTTGTTGCAAGATCAAATATTTTTAGCGATCCTTTGCTTACAAAATCTTTTGCATCGGTAGCGTACAGCTTTCCGTTTTTTGCTTCAAGTGCGTAAAAGAAACCATCTATTATATCGCTTCCCGGTAGCACAATAGAAGTACTATTCAGTTTAAATACTTTGCCATCCATCGTATAGTATAGATTGGTTCCATCCATAGTTAAATTTGTAGGATGCTCCGTTGTACTAAAATTGTATGTGTTTACAACTTGCTCCGTAGAAAGATCAATCTGCACTAAAGATCCAGCTGACTCATTTCCCGTGTAGTTAGGATTTCCACTACACAACACAAATAATGAATTTCCCGAAACTACCATTGCATTGGGAACATCGCCCACTGTAATGGTTCCTTCCAATCCATTTCCAGATACAATTGAAATTAAATTGTTTTGGCCGTACCCACCTTGATGCGCAACGTATATTTTATTGTTGCGTGAAACCATTCTTTCAGGTCCAAAAGCCACAGGAATAGTATTAGAAACGGTATTGTTTCTCAAATCTAAAACCGCTATAAAATCGTCTGTATTATCATTTGGATCACCCCAGTTTGATACGTAGCCCTTGGCGCCATCATCAGTCGTAAAATATCGTGGGTTATCAACACCAACGGTAATAGAATCTACACTTTCAAACGAATAGCGATTGGCTATCATTATTTTATTCGAATTATTCACCACAACATATGCGTTTTCATTGTGGAATCCCATAGACTGTACAATGTTCCCTAAGCTTGTGCCATTAACAGTTTTGTAAATATTTTGAGCAACAGTACTATAATCGTCAGAAATGTAAGTAATCGTGCCGCTCCCGCCAGCAAAGGGACCTTCATTTGTAATAAGAATACCGTTTTCATATGCTGCAGGTTCATAAACGGGTTGACTATTGTCATCGCTACTACACGCAATAAAAAACAAAGTTGATAAAGATAAAAGCAGTAATTTTTTCATAATTTTTATTTATATATTAATGGTTAAGAATATTTGAAAGTTACGTGAAGGCATGGGCCGGAAAGCAACATTTTCATAATACGTGTTAAAAATATTTTTTACCCGTGCTCCAATAGAAATAGTAGGATTTTCCTGTAATAAATACGTTATCCCAAGATTGTAAATATTAAAACTATCTAAGCCTTCACTATTGTCTGTAGTTGTAAAAACTTCGCCATTGAAGAGCCCTTGAATATATGCCGATAAATTTTTATAACTATACTCAGCGGTACCGGAAGCTTTGTGAAATGGTACGTAAATAAGCTGTTTTTCCTTTTCTAAATCTTCGGCTTTGGTGTACGAATATTGTGCATTTAAATCTAACGCGTGTAATTTTCCGAATTTTAAAAAATAACTCGCGGTAAACTCCAAACCGTAATTTCTGGTTTTACTAATATTTATGGGCTCCCAAACATTGCCGCTTGCCGGAACCCACTTAATTAAATCTGTAGAAGAAATATAAAAAGCCGCAAGATCCGTCTTCAATTTTCCAAAATTGAATTCTTGTCCCAGCTCGATTTGATATGAAGTTTCGGGTTGCAATTGATTGTTTCCGCCAGCATACCAAAACAAATCGTTAAACGTAGGCACTCTATAATTTTTTGAGCCGTTTACACGAAGCGCATACGTATTTGAAAGTTGCCAATTGGCATCTGCTGAAAATAGCAAAGGGTTTTCAAAATTGTTTAAGAATTCCTTTCTAAAATTTATCCCATAGCTAAAATCCCTGCCAATTTTATGATTTAAAAGTAGCACAGCCGCTAAGGTGTTCCGTGTGTTTTGTCCAACATTGTCGCCTTCGGCATCAATGACCGTATATTGAATCTTTGCAAGTAGTCTGAACTTTTTCCGAAGAAAAACTTCCGATTGTAACATACTTATTAGAGTGTTTGCACGCCCCTCGTCAAATAATGGTTTTTCGCTATTTGGGTAATAGCGGTAATGCTCAAAGAGATGCGCAACGCTGGCCTTTGTTGTAAACGCCCCCATATTTTGTTGTAATTGCCATAGATTTCGGGTTGCAACATCTTTGTAACCGTCTTTGCCAATTGTATTTAAACTACCCGAAAAATTTCGATCGTTATACGTGTATTCCGAGTTCCAAGTAGCAACACCATTTTTTAGCTCTTTGGCAGCAGTAACATTTGATGCGAGGCGCAAAAATTGTCCGTGTTGGTTTTTTTGATTCTTCCCTATAAAATCATAATTATTATCGGAGCTTACAAAATCCAGTTTCACATTTAAATAGTTAGTATCCCACGCTTGGGTAGTACCCAAGGTTCCGCCAAATGTTGTAAAGCTACCGTAATGCAATCCAATTTCAGTAGCATTCGTTTTATGGAAGGAATATGAATTATTTAAATGGATACTTCCGCCAACGGCACCACTGCCATATTGTACGCCACCACCGCCACTTCTAATTGATATTTCATTATAATTTGAAGGCGAAATAGTATTAAAATCCGTTTGCCCTGTAAACACCGAATTAATATTTATACCATTCCAGATAACGGCAGTTTGTTGCGCATTTGTACCCCGAAAAGACGGCGATGAAACCATGCCAAAGCCGTTTTCCTTAAAGTAAATTGAAGAATTATAGCGCAGGGTTTCTGTTAATGAAGTAGCATTTTTTTCAACAATGGAATCCGAGAGTTTTTCAAGTTTAAAACCTTTTGAAAAATGAACCAATTTTGCATCGGTTAGCATAACTTCCGGCAGTTGCTGAATGCTGTCCAGTTGTGCCTTGGCAGAAACCGTGCACAGCAAAAAACCTAAAATAATATGAATATAATGTAGTTTCATAACTCAACCTTTATCCCGAAAGTTTGATATCTTTAAATTATGAATCTGGCAGGTCTCCTGGCTCGTCTTTTGTGCTACCTTCCCATTGACCTAAGACCAACAGTGGTTTTTGAAGTTTTACACGCCCAAAATATTTCTTGGACCGACTTACAGTTGCGGGAACAGCTTCGGATTTTAACCGAATTCCCTTTTAAAAGCATTTTTCTTTGTGAAAAAAGTGCTTACCGAAATTCATTGCAAAAATAGACTTTAAATATTAGTACACCCAAACAAAACTACTATTTTTGAGGATGCAAAAAATTGTTCTTCTTTTCGCTACTATCGCACTACTTGCCGGTTGCAATACTAAAAACAACCGTAAAAACATGCAAGACGACCCTGTAAAAAATGTTAGTAAAACAACTGAAATCCAGTATGCCACAAGTTTTGACATCGATATATTTGAAGGGCACAAAATACTAACGCTCAAAAATCCGTGGCCGGGAACAGACAAAACATTTACCTATGCACTGGTTACCGAAAACGGCTCCCTCGCGAATCCAGAAAATTATGATGCGGTTGTAAACGTACCGGTAAAACAAATTGTTGTTACTTCTACCACACACATTCCTTCTTTGGAAATGTTAAACGAACTTGAAAGCTTGGTAGGTTTTCCAAACCTAAGTTATATCTCCTCCGAAAAAACGCGAGCGCGAATTGAAAAAAAGGAAATAAAGGAACTGGGCAAAAATGAAGATATAAATACAGAAATTTTAATTGAATTAAATCCCGACGCGGTAATTGCTTTTGGCATAGACGGGGATAATTCAACCTTTAAAACGATTGAAAATAGTGGAATTCCGGTGCTTTACAACGCAGATTGGACAGAAACCTCTCCCTTGGGCAAAGCAGAGTGGATTAAATTTTTTGGCGCCCTTTTCAATAAAGAAAAAGAAGCAGATAGTATTTTTAAAAATATTGAAACAGAATATCTATCGGCTAAAAAAATTGCTTCGGAAGCCAAAGAAAAACCAACTGTATTAAGCGGAGCAATGTACAAAGATGTGTGGTATATGCCGCAAGGCGATAGTTGGGGGGCACAGTTTATAGCCGATGCCAATGGCGAATATCTCTGGAAAAATTCTGAAGGCACAGGCAGTCTTTCGTTAAATTTGGAATCTGTTTTGGAAAAGGGCCACGACGCCGATGTTTGGATTGGTCCCGGGCAATTTACAAGTTTGGACCAAATGCAGCATGCCAGCCAAGTTTACACACAGTTTAAAGCATTTAAAACCGCCGAAGTGTATTCCTATAGTATGCGAAAAGGTGAAACCGGCGGTGTTCTTTACTTTGAATTGGCGCCAAACAGACCCGATTTGGTTTTAAAGGATTTAATTAAAATACTGCATCCCACTCTGTTTACGGAGCATAACTTTTACTTTTTCAACAAGCTGAAATAATGCAAATTTCCAAAACATACCGTCTTCAATTTGTAGTGTTATGTGCAGCGCTTATTGTAGCTTTTTTGGTGAATTTAAGCATGGGTTCGGTTTCAATTCCTATGGATGAAATAATTTCAGTATTTATAGGAAACGGATCGTCCAAAGAAACTTGGCGCTATATAGTTTTAGATTATAGGCTGCCAAAAGCCATAACTGCAATGCTTGCAGGCGGAGGATTGGCTGTTTCCGGTTTGCTTATGCAAACATTGTTTCGCAATCCATTGGCCGGACCTTTTGTTCTGGGTCTTAGCAGTGGTGCGAGTTTGGGGGTGGCAATCTTAATTTTGGGAGCGAGTGCCTTCGGTGGTTTTTTAGGCACCTTATTAGTTAGCCAGTGGAGTTTAGTTATTGCCTCTGGTTTAGGGAGTTTTTTAGTTCTTCTTGCAGTTTTGGCGGTTACTTTTAAAATAAAAGATACCATGGCTATCTTAATAATTGGTTTAATGTTTGGTAGCGTAACTACAGCGGTGGTTTCGGTATTGTCTTATTTCAGTAATGCAGACCAACTTCAGCAATATATTTTTTGGTCCTTCGGAAGTTTGGGGAATCAATCGTGGCAAGGAGTTGTAATTTTAGCAATCTGTTTTTTGGCTGGATTAACCTTAAGTTTAGTGAGCAGTAAATCTTTAAATGGCTTGCTCCTTGGTGAAAATTACGCAAAGAGTATGGGGCTACATATTAAAAGAACAACCTTTATAATAATTTTAGCGACCAGTATTTTAGCGGGAAGCATTACGGCTTTTGTCGGACCCATAGCATTTGTAGGATTGGCCGTACCGCATTTGGTGCGTCAGTTTTATAAAACCTCCAATCATTTGGTACTATTACCTGCGGTACTGCTCTGCGGAAGCTTGCTACTGTTAATTTGCGATACTGTGGCACAATTGCCCTTTAGTGAATTTACCTTACCCATAAACGCAATAACTTCGCTTATTGGAGCACCCGTAGTAATTTGGTTGTTGGTACGAAAACGAAAACTTTTCTTTTAATGAATTCAGAAGAAAAAAATATCATTTTACAAGTGCAGGATCTTGCAGTTGGGTATTCAAAAAAAGGAAATAATACCATTGTTGCCGAAGCCGTCAACTTTTCAATTGTAAAAGGTGAGTTAGTTGGATTGGTTGGTGCAAACGGAATTGGCAAATCTACATTACTACGTACTTTAACAGGGATGCAAAACGCTTTAAATGGCACTATTTTATTGAATGAAAAGCCTCTAGCCACATATTCACCCTTTCAATTGGCAACGCAACTAAGTGTAGTTTTAACTGAAGCACCCGCCTCCAAAAATCTTTCGGTTTTAGAAATGATTTCGCTCGGAAGACAACCCTATACCAATTGGATCGGTACACTTTCCGAGAACGATAAAAAAGCAGTTAATTTTGCCCTGGACGCTACGGAAACCACTACCCTGGCCCATCGCAAATGTTATGAACTAAGCGACGGCCAAATGCAGCGTGTAGCCATTGCAAGGGCACTGGCACAGGATACACCAATAATAATTTTAGACGAGCCAACAACCCATTTAGATATTTATCATCGTGCATACGTGCTTAAATTGTTAAAAAAACTGGCTTCAGAAACACAAAAAACAATTCTTTTTTCAACCCACGAGATAGATTTAGCAATTCAATTAACCAACAAGTTATTGGTAATGACCAGTAAAAATACCTATTTTGACGAACCCTGTAAATTAATTGAAGCGGGTAGATTTAACGCTCTATTCCCAAAAGAAACCATTCACTTTGATGGAAATACGGGACGATTTGTGATAAAAAGTTAGTGAGTTATTTAAATTCTGAGTTACAGCATTAGGTATAACTTAGTATCTTTATCAAATTATAAAACTCTGGAAACATCCTTTCCAAATATCTTAACATTCTAAAAAATTTCAGTTTGAACGAAACATTTCTATTTCTATTATTGGCTGCCGTTTGTGTGGTAGTCGGCGCATTTTTGGGTAATTATTTTGCACGATTAAAAAGCAAATCAGAGACCAGCAAATTAGAAGAACGTTTAGAAAATGCGAGCCTTCAAGAGGAAAAATTAAATGAGCGTTTCGAGACAATTTTGCGCGAACGCGAAGAAGTGCGAAAAGAAAAAGAATTGCTTAATATGGAGCTAACGCGGCGCAATTCGGAATTTGAAAATTTAGAAACCCGCAACCGCGAACAAAAGGAAGAAGTTCAAAAACTTCAGGAGAAATTTACCAAGGAATTTGAAAATCTTGCCAATAAAATTTTGGATGAAAAATCCAGTAAATTTTCAAAACAGAATAAGGAAAGTTTAGAACTAATTTTAAATCCGCTTCAAGAAAAAATAAAAAGTTTTGAAAAACGGGTTGACGATACCCACAAAGAAAGCATAGACCGCCACGCAATGCTTCGCCAACAAATAATTGGTTTAAAGGAACTGAATGAACAGATGAGCAAAGAGGCCACAAATCTGACAAAAGCGCTAAAAGGCGATAGTAAAATACAAGGAAATTGGGGCGAATTGGTTTTGGAACGTGTATTGGAAAAAAGTGGCTTGGAAAAAGACCGCGAATATTTTGTACAAACAAGTTTTACAAATAGCGAAGGCCGCCGTGTACTGCCCGATGTAGTGCTACACTTACCCGACAATAAAAAAATGATTATAGATTCAAAGGTTTCGCTTGTAGCCTATGAACGTTTTGTAAACGAGGAAGACGAAACCCTACGTCCAGGGTTTTTGAAGGAGCATGTAGCTTCACTTAAAAGACACATTGAACAATTAAGTGCAAAGAACTACCATTCACTTTACGAAATAGAAAGTCCAGATTTTGTACTGCTATTTGTTCCCATAGAGCCAGCTTTTGCAATTGCAATAAACCACGATAACAATATCTACAACTGGGCATTCGAAAAAAATATTGTTATAGTAACCCCTTCTACATTATTGGCTACATTACGCACTGTGGACAGTATGTGGACCAGTGAAAAACAACAACAAAACGCAATTGAAATAGCAACCCAAGCTGGACGCCTGTACGATTCATTTGTAAATTTAACCAACGACCTTTTAAAAGTGGGTTCGCAATTAAACACTGTAAAAGGCAGTTACGACGGTGCAATGAAAAAACTCACTGGCCAAGGAAACTTAATTAAACGCGTGGAAAGACTTAAAAAGCTGGGCGCCAAGGCAAATAAAAATATAGACGATAAATTACTGAACAGAGCGCTAGATTCTAGTAATGACGAGTAATTAATTATATATTTACCGCTTCAAATAAAAAAGAAACCCCAATTACTATGAAGTTAAACCTATTCTTCGCAACGCTATTGCTAGCGACTGTTAGCGCATTTTCACAAACTAATTTTGAACCTGGATATATAATTCAAAGCAATGGGACGCAAGTGGATTGTCTTATTAAAAATGAAGACTGGAAAGGAAGTCCAACTACTTTTGTTTACAAACTATCCGAAAACGGAGAAACTAAAATTGGGAGTGTAGCCACTATAAATGAGTTTGGCTCTAAGCAGTCCTTTAAATATATTAAAGCCACTGTGCAAATAGACCAATCTTCCGATGTGGTAAACAACCTTACTTTCGAGCGAAATCCTGAATATAAAGAGGAAACTGTTTTTTTAAAGACATTGGTGTCAGGAAAAGCGTCGCTTTATTTTACCTTTCACGAAAATGCACCACGTTATTTTTATAGTGTAGGTGATGGAGAAATAGAACAACTTATCTACAAAAGATATTTGGTTACCCGAATTAAAATGGGTACAAATGAATTTTACAAACAACAGTTAGCCAACTCCCTAACCTGTAATTCCGTAACCGAGAATAATTTTGAGAATCTTCAATACAAAATGTCCAATTTGGTTAATATAATTACAAAATACAACGATTGTGAAAATTCAGAATCAATTGTTTACAACAAAAATAAGCAGAAAGCTAAATTTAATTTAAGCGTCCGTCCCGGCGTAGCTTTTTCTTCATTCTCTATGCAACGAAGAGGCGACGAACTATTACATTTTGACAGCGATATGGGTATAAGAGTAGGTTTAGAGGCTGAATATATTCTTCCTTTTAACAATGGTAAATGGTCTATATTTATTGAGCCCACCTACCGTAGCTACAAAACTGAAAAGCAGTATTTATATGTAGATATGATTACGTTTCAGAAATACACCACGATTTCGGTAAATTATACTTCGGTTGAACTCCCGTTAGGAGGGCGCCATTATATGTTTGTAAATAAAGATGCAGCATTTTTTATTGACGCTGCAGTTATTATGGATTTAACAACCTTGGATTCTGAAATTACCTCGACCGATGAAGACAGCTATGATCTTAATGTAAGTGCTGATGCCGCACTTGCCTTTGGACTCGGATTTAGGTATAAAAACAAATACAGCTTGCAAGCTAGATATCACAGCGGTAGGCAGCTGTTAAACTACGATAATATAAATTCTACCTATAAATCGTTTGCCATAGTTGCTGGGTACAATTTTCTATAAAAGCTGAAGATAAATTGATTATTTTTAGAGGATGAAAAAAATTCTCTTTATAATTCTCGGAAGCCTTTTGGCGCTGTATCTTCTTTATTTTGCTTTTGTGTATTATGTGCCCTATAGCGAAGGAACCCGAGCCGGAGAATTAATTAAATTCAGTAATCGCGGCGTAGTAATTAAAACTTGGGAAGGCGAGATAAGTCAAGGCATAAGTGGGGCGCAAATTTTCTCGTTCTCGGTACTCGACAAAAATAAGGAGGTAATTGAAAAACTAAAGGAATACCAAGGCAATTATGTTAAGGTAACCTATATTGAGCGCTTTGCAAGTTTTGCAATTTGGGGCGAGACCAATTATTTTATAACTGATGTTGAACTTGAAAGCTCCCCTCATTTTCGCAAGTAAAGTTTAGATATAAACGGTTATTTTTTTGCGATTTTAATGGTTGTTTGCATATTTTTCGAAATAACTTTCACAAAATACAAGCCGCTATTAAATCTGCTCATATCTACTTGCGTTGTGTTTCCCGATCCTCTTCCTTCAGAAATAAGCGTACCCAAAACATTGTAAACCTGGTAACTATCTATTTTAAAGATTGAAGAAATTGTAAGGTTATTTTTAACCGGATTTGGATAGAAATTTAAATTTTTTACAAATTTATCTTCGGTAGAAAGTTTATTAACAACGGTAACTTTTCCGTGCATTATTGGGTTGGAATCGTTTTGATATTCAGTAACGCCGGTTTTTAAAAAGGTGTAGGCGTAATCGTTGTTTGTATCTTTTAAGGTGCCGCTGTCAAAATCTTCACTTCCTCCGGGAAGGCTAGTTACAGTTTTAGATGAGGCATCTGCCCACGTCCATAAAACAGTGTCGCCCACTTCTATCGTAGGGCTTGCAACAGATTCGTGAATACCTTGGGCCCATGGAATTTCTACCACATTCTGCGCACTGAGAACGTACATTGGCAAAAAACACAAGAACAGGGTAATTTTTTTCATAAACGAAAGGTATAGTAGGTTAGTAATCTAATTTACGAAAAATATTTAACAAAAAATATGATAATACCCAAATTTCCTGCTATTTGCTGAGATACATCTTTCTTCGGGCGTAAAGATCATAAAAAGCATCATCTTTTAAGCTATCGATAAAAAGAATACTCTCCCCCGTACTTTTCATTTCTGGTCCCAATTGTTTGTTTACATTCGGGAATTTATTGAAACTAAATACAGGCTGTTTAATAGCAAATCCTTCCAGTTTAGGATCAAAGTTGAAATCGGTTACTTTATTATGCCCCAACATTACTTTTGTAGCGTAATTTACATAAGGCTCACCATACGCTTTTGCAATAAATGGAACTGTTCGCGATGCTCGTGGGTTGGCCTCAATAATATAAACAATATCATCCTTTATAGCGAATTGCACGTTTATTAAACCAACTGTTTTTAAAGATTTCGCAATTTTTGTGGTGTGATCTTTAATCTGTTGCATCACAAATTCGCCAATATTAAAAGGTGGCAAAGTAGCATTTGAATCGCCGGAGTGAATTCCGCAGGGCTCAATATGCTCCATTATTCCAATAATATATACATTTTCGCCATCACAAATTGCGTCGGCTTCGGCTTCAATGGCTCCATCTAAATAATGATCGAGCAACAATTTGTTATTCGGAATTTTTCTTAAAAGATCCACTACGTGTTCTTCCAATTCCTTTTTATTAATTACAATTTTCATTCCCTGGCCTCCTAAAACGTACGAAGGGCGAATTAAAAGTGGGAAATCTAACTGATCTGCAAGCGCTAGCGCCTGATCTGTAGTTTCAGCAACACCAAATTTTGGATAGGGTATATTATTTTCCTGTAACAAGGTAGAGAAACTGCCGCGATCTTCGGCCAAATCTAAAGATTCGTAGGTGGTACCAATGATATTAATACCGTACCTATCTAACTTTTCGGCAAGTTTTAGAGCTGTTTGCCCTCCCAACTGCACAATAACTCCTTCTGGTTTTTCATGACGAATTATATCGTAGATGTGTTCCCAAAATACAGGCTCGAAGTAAAGTTTATCGGCAACATCAAAATCTGTTGAAACGGTCTCCGGGTTACAGTTTATCATTATGGTTTCGTAACCACATTCGGCCGCGGCCAATACTCCGTGAACGCAGCAATAATCAAACTCTATGCCCTGTCCTATTCTGTTTGGACCCGAACCTAAAACTATTATTTTCTTCTTTTCGGTAACAATACTATCATTTTCGGCGTAAGCACCTTCGCCCTCCAGCTGCATTTCATTTTCAAAAGTGGAATAGTAATACGGGGTTTCCGCCTTAAATTCGGCCGCACAGGTATCTACCAATTTATAAACGCGCTGAATATTTAACTCTTCCCGTTTTTTGTAAACTTGGCTTTCCAAACATTTCAGCATATGTGCAATTTGCCGGTCGCCGTACCCTTTTTGTTTTGCTTCCAACAATAATTCTCTTGGAAGTGTGTCTAACGTATATTTTGAAATTTCCTTTTCCAGCAGATATAACTCTTCGTATTGGCGTAGAAACCACATATCTATTTTTGTGATTTCGTGTATTCTACTTAACGGAATTCCAATCTGAATGGCATCATAAATTACAAAAACCCGATCCCAACTTGCATTTTTTAATTTATCTAAAATTTGTTCGTAGTTAGAATAGCTTTTTCCGTCGGCACCAATTCCATTTCTTTTAATTTCGAGGGATTGCGTTGCTTTGTGAAGCGCTTCTTGAAACGAACGACCAATACCCATAACTTCACCAACAGATTTCATCTGCAAACCTAAAGTTCGGTCAGAACCTTCGAACTTATCAAAATTCCATCGTGGTATTTTTACAATAACATAATCTAAGGTAGGCTCAAATAAAGCAGAAGTTGATTTGGTAATTTGGTTATTCAATTCGTCTAATGTATAACCTATAGCCAGTTTAGTAGCAATTTTAGCAATTGGATAGCCCGTTGCTTTTGAGGCTAGCGCCGAAGAACGGGAAACACGTGGATTGATTTCAATGGCAATAATTTCTTCGTCTTCATCGGGACTTACGGCAAATTGAACGTTACATCCGCCTGCAAAGTCGCCTATACTGCGCATCATTAATATTGCCATATCGCGCATTTTTTGAAACGTGCGATCGTTAAGTGTCATGGCTGGAGCCACAGTAATTGAGTCTCCAGTGTGGATTCCCATCGGGTCCATATTTTCGATAGTACAAATAATAACCACATTATCGTTATTATCGCGAAGCAGTTCCAGTTCGTACTCCTTCCACCCCATCATTGCTTTGTCTATCATCACTTCGTGAATGGGCGAAATTTCGAGACCGTAAGACAGGAGCTCATCAAAATCTTCTTCTTTATAAACAATAGATGCACCGGCTCCTCCGAGGGTATACGATGCTCTAATAACTAACGGAAAGCCAAACTCCTGCGCTATTTCCTTTCCTTGAAGATAGCTATTAGCAGTAGCTTGCGGTGCCATTTTCACCCCAATTTTCTCCATTAAGCTTCTAAACTTTTCACGGTCTTCGGTAATATTTATAGCGTCAATATCTACCCCAATAAGTTTTACGCCAAAATCTTTCCAGATACCCTTTTCATCGGCTTCTATACACAAGTTAAGCGCTGTTTGTCCACCCATAGTTGGCAGAACGGCGTCTATTTGTGGATGCTCCTTTAATATTTTAACGAGTGATTTAGTAGTTAGCGGCAAAAGATATATATGGTCGGCCATGGAGGGGTCGGTCATAATAGTTGCCGGGTTGCTGTTTATTAAAATGGTTTCTATTCCGTCTTCACGCAAAGAGCGCAACGACTGCGAACCGGAATAGTCAAACTCACACGCTTGCCCGATTACAATGGGGCCAGAACCAATAATTAAAACGGATTTTATGGAAGGATTTTTAGGCATTTTTTTACTTTTTCGGTGCCGCAAAATTACGACGCTTTAGGGTATAAAAAAAAGGTGTTGCTTAGTTAAACAACACCTTTTATATATAATTTATCAACATTATTTTTTGTGACGGCCATCATGAGACACAGAAAGCTTTTTTCTGCCTTTTGCTCTACGGGCAGCTAATACTTTTCTACCGTTTACAGAAGCCATACGCTCTCTAAAACCGTGTTTGTTTCTTCTTTTTCTTTTTGATGGCTGAAATGTTCTTTTGCTCATTATAGTATTCTTTAACTTCCGTTATTCTTTGTTCAAAACCCCTCATTAAAAAGTTGGGTTTACAGGCCTAAGTATTTATTTGCGTAGGCGGGTGCAAAAATACAACAAGTTTTCACTTAGACAAACCTTTTTTGAAAAATATCTGCATTTTTTTTCACTTCAAAATAAAGTGGCCGGTGTTTCGTGACAAAGCGCAAATTATTTCGTGCCAAAGCTACAAAATATTCCTAAAAAGCCTTTAGTTTTTATACCTTTGCAGGCTCTTAAAAAGATGACAAATGTATAATAAAAATATAAAACTGGTTTTGGCTGCATTAGTAATAGGCGCAGCTGTTTGGCAATTTACTGAAACAAATATTGGCAACGGAATTATGCTAATACTACTTTCATTAATGTTCGTTTTTCTATATTTTAAAAATGAAATTATTCTTTTGGCATTTCTTCGTTTGCGGAAACAAGATTTTCCGGGTGCAAAAAAATGGTTGGATAAAATTAAAGATCCCAGCACCGCATTAGTGCCAAAACAAGAGGGGTATTATAATTATTTAAATGGCTTAATGATTTCGCAAACCAATATGGTTGAAGCCGAAAAATATTTTAAAAAAGCTGAAAAATTAGGTTTAAACATGGCTGCAGATATGGCGATGACCAAATTAAATCTTGCCGGAATAGCCATGACCAAAAATCGAAAACGAGAGGCAGAATTATTAATGACCGAAGCTAAAAAACTAGACAAACACAATATGCTGGACGATCAAATAAAAATGATGAAGCAGCAAATGAAGAAGATGGGGCAGCCCAGACAACAGTTTGGCAAATCTGGCCGCGGAGGAAGAAGATTTTAAAAAACAAACTACCTTTTAAAGCCACACAATTCGTAAACTTTTTATTAAAATTTCATTAAATATTTATCTATATTCCAAGCAATTAGCGTATCTTCACTGAAAGCTATTGTTTATGGGGAAAACACTACTTTATCTTTTCTTACTACTATTTTTCTCGGCACAATCTCAAATTGAGCAAGGCTCCTATTTTTCTGAAGCCATCGGAAAAAACATAAAAAAATATACGAAAAACTCACAAATAGCCTACGCCGAGCATAATTTTGAATATGCCGAATTTCTGTTTGACTCTCTAATAAATAACGTTATAAACGGCAGCTATCTGGATAATTTTAAGGTGCGAAAACTGTCTGGCAAAAAAATTAACCTTTACAAATTCGATAAGCCTATATTTTTAATGACCTACGCCTCTTGGTGTACTCCCGGCGCCGGTGAAATTCCCGCGCTAAACGAAATTGCTGAAAACCATTACAACCATATAGATTTTATAATCCTATTTTGGGATTCGAAAGAGAATGTCAGGAAAATTGCACGAGCGTATTCCGATAGGATTAATATTATTTACGTAGATGAAAAGGAAAACACCAACGACCACATTGTTGAAGTAATGAAGCACAGTTTAGGGTTTCCTACTTCTTTTTTTATAGATGAAAGCAAACGTATAATAGATGTTCGGCGCGGCGCCCTTCATCCGTATAACGAAAAATATGAAGTTTCATTCGAGTTAAATTACAATTCCTTTTTAAACGGAATTTCACTTCTAAAAAATTTATCTGAAGAAGAAAAAACTCATATTGCATCAAAAGAAAACCCGTAAAAACGTAGCGCTTTTACGGGTTTTCTAAACGTTTTGCAATCTATTATTTATAATAGCCTTTTTCTGGTATTTCAATAAAATATTCCTTGCCCGAAGCATTTTTTAAATACGTATCGCGTAGCCAAGGGTTGTGAATTTTTAAAATTTTATAATTAATTCCGTACGGTTTAATCCATTCTGCCCAATCTGTAACCGCCGTATCTACTTTTACCTTAAACGTGGGGATGTTTTGGTAAAGGTCTTTTTCCCTAAAATTAAAACCGTATTTTTTCGGGTTTTCCATTATTTCCTTTAGCGCTAAAATTCTAAAAACATACCTACTGGTTTCAGAATTTAGCAATAAATCGTAATAACTGGTTTCCTTTTGCCGGTTTATCTGTTTGTTCATTCCACCAACACCTGCATTGTACGATGCGGCAGCCATTGTCCAGCTTCCAAATTTATCTTTAGATTTTTTTAAATACTCTGCCGCTACTCGGGTGGCTTTTTCGAGGTTGTATCGTTCATCTACATAATCGTTTATTTCCAGACCGTATTCAAGTCCGGTACCTTTCATAAAATGCCAAATACCCGAAGCACCCACAGGCGAACTGGTATATTCCAATCCACTCTCAGCCACTGCCAAATATTTAAAATCGTCTGGCAAACCATACTGTTTTAGCAAGGGTTCAATTTGTGGAAAGTATTTATTGGCGCGTTTAAAAAGCAGCAAGCCATTAGACTGCCAATAGGTGTTTACCAATAATTCTCTATCCATTCGTTCCCTAATGTCTGGATTATGGAGCGGAACGGGTTCTCCGGCAAAATCCATTTTCTCGGGCAAAGGCAGCGCATAAACATTGTAATCGTTTACTAATTTCTTTTCAAGATTTGCATCTGTGGGAGCATCTTGCACCGCGTGAATACTTAAAGCGCTTACAGTGAGTATTGCTACACCCACTCCTATTTTTGCTATCAATTTCATAAAATCAAAATTTTTAATAAAGATACTTAATATAGCTAATTCTACGGAACAAAGCCACTATTATTCTTCAAAAATCTGCAACAATGTTTTGGAAATTTTTCGTCCCTTATTCAATATCATAATATGTGTTCCGCCTTTTATAACACGGCAATCGCTAATATATTTTATAGGAAACACTACATCGTTTTCCCCGTGAAGGTGCACTATATTATCAATTTTCTCCGTCCTATTCCAAGTTATCATTTTTTCTAACGACCAGTCTAAATATTGTTTGTTGCGCACGTGAAGGTATTCTTGATAAAGCGATAGGCGCTTTTGGGTTTTGGGACCTATTGAAAATTTGGTTAAATCTTCAACACTTAAAACCAAACTGGTAGGAATAAGTTTGTACGCTTTGGTAAATCTGGCTAGTTTCATACGTCGAGGAAGCTCTTCTTTAGATTTTACACTGGAAATAATTATAAGTTTTTTCAACTTTAAAAAACGACTCATTTCCTGAACTACGACCCCACCAAACGACACTCCTATTAATATTGGATTTTCTTCCTTAACACGACGCGCCATTTTTTCGGCATATGCATCTAAGCTTTCTCCTTTTTCTGGAATTAACCACTCTAATATATGGGTTACATAATTTTCAGGAAACTTAATGTTCTTAAAAATTTCACCACCGGCCGCCAAACCTGGAACAAAATAGATATGCGTTTTTTGAGAGTTCATAAGTCTTTTGTGAAGAAAATGGTAAAGCCCAAAGATTATTCGTAAATTTACGGGTACAAAGATAGAATTATATAACCGTTTCTTAACAACTGAACAATTTCAGTGATAATTTACTTTGAAAAAAAGACGAACATCCAACTTTAGCATTTTTATAAAATTATTTTTATTCAGGCCAAGTTATGAAATTAGGTGGCCATACTTCAATGGCATTCCATCTCAAAATTACTTTTCCAATTTAAAATAACTCACAATGATTGAAGATGTAGAAATTACCGATAACGAATTTTTAAGACAATTTGAACTCGAAATTGGCGATAATATGGCGCGCATCGAGTATGCCTTACAAGACCGAAAAATATTCTTAACAAAGTATGATATGCCAGAAGACCTCGAAGAGCAGGGGTTTAGGGAGATTTTTATAAAAGCTGTTTTTGAAGAAGTAAAAAACCGTGGCATTAGTTTAGTTCCTACCAGTCCGGAAATTGCAGGGTTTATGCGAAAAAATCGCAGAAAGTATAAAGATTTGTTGCCAGTAGGTATAAATATTTAGTGAGGATTTTTAAATCCTAAACTTAAAGCATTCTGTGAAAAATATTTCCTTAACACTTTTTCTTGCGATTTTGTTTTCACAAAATATTTATGCGCAATTTTTTGAGAGCAATGATTTATACGGAAATATTGGGATAGCCGGAGGTAATTTTTTAGGATCTGAAGCAGGTGCCAATTTAATATTAAAAGAAGAATATTTTATTCACGTAGGCACTATTTATTTTCAATCTAAAGCTAGCGAAAAACCTCAAAATTATAACGCCGGAAGTGGAATCGTAGGTAGTGGTGATTCCGATATTAAAGATAGGTATAACACTTTAAATATTAGAGGGGGTTATGTTTTGAAAATGAGTTCAAAATTTAGAGCTGTTTTTAACGGAGGGCTAGGATTGCAATTCCGGGATTATGCCACAGATTTTACAGTGCATACGCCAATTGAAGGCAACGGTGGGTTTAACTTTGGTTCTAGCCCATCTCACGATTTTATTCGAAAAAATGATGTATCAGCGGCTCTAATAATCAGTCCCCGACTTGAATATCTTCCTTCACGGAATTATGGTGTATTTGTTTCGCCATTATTTATCTTCAATAAAAACGACAATTTCTTCGGAGTTAGTGTAAATGCTATAATTGGAAAACTAAAAAATAAAGAAGATATCCGAAATTTTTAACCAACCATTGCGCTAGATAATTTTGGCGCTTTTTTAAACCGCACCAAACCATCCGTGTCAATTTCGGTTAAGGTAATTTCGGCCAAAGTGTTTACCAATGCTGGATTCCACGGGGCTTTTACTTTTACGTAGTTTTCTGTAAAACCGTGAATATACCCCTCTTTATTTTCGCCTTCAAAGAGCACGGTATGCATTGTGCCTAACTGACTTTCATAAAAAGCCCTTCTCTTTTTTACTGAAAGTCCACGTAACATTTTGCTGCGCTTATTTCTAACTTTCATCGGAACCACTCCGTCCATTTCGGCGGCGGGAGTATTGTCTCTTTCAGAATAGGTGAAAACGTGTAAATACGAAATATCCAGTTCATTTAAAAAGTGATAGGTTTCCAAAAAGCGTTCGTCGGTTTCACCCGGAAAACCAACAATTACATCTACACCAATACAAGCATTTGGCATTACTTCGCGAATTTTTGCAACTCTTTCAATATACAGTTCACGCATATAACGACGGCGCATCAATTTTAAAATTTCGTTGCTGCCACTTTGTAGCGGAATGTGAAAATGAGGTACAAATGTTTTCGATTTAGAAACAAAATCGATGGTTTCATTTTTCAGAAGATTGGGCTCTATTGATGAAATTCTAAGCCGCTCAATCCCCTCCACTTTGTCCAAAGCCTTCACAAGTTCAAGAAAAGTGTGTTCGTGTTTTTTATTGCCGAACTCTCCTTTTCCGTAGTCGCCAATATTAACCCCGGTTAAAACAATTTCCTTAATTCCCTGTGCCGAAATATCAGCAGCATTTTGCAGTACATTTTCCAAAGTATCGCTTCGAGAAATTCCGCGCGCCAGGGGGATTGTGCAATATGTACATTTATAATCACACCCATCCTGCACTTTTAAAAATGCACGGGTTCTATCGCCAATGGAATAGGAACCTACGTAGAAATCGGCGTCTTCAATTTCACACGAATGAACCTCCCCAAAATCGTTTTTCGAAAGATCATTTAAGTAATCGGTAATCTTGAATTTTTCGGTAGCGCCCAAAACCAAATCAACGCCATCTACATCAGCCAATTCCTGTGGCTTTAATTGTGCGTAACAGCCAACAGCGGCAACAAATGCTTTTGGATTGGCTTTCTGCGCTTGTTTTACGATAGTTTTAAACCGCTTATCGGCATTTTCGGTAACACTGCAAGTATTAATAACATAGATATCAGCCTCTTCAGAAAAATCTACACGTTGAAAGCCTTCACCTTCAAAATTTCTGGCAATAGTAGAGGTTTCACTAAAGTTAAGCTTACAACCGAGTGTATAAAATGCGACTTTTTTTGATGCGTTCATTATTGTATTTTTGGCAAACGAGGGCACAAAAATACAAACTAAAATCGGTTCCCGAAAAAACATGCAGCAGGCTTTAAAAAATCTAATCTTTCACATTTCAATATGTTGTATCTCAATACTTTTGCTTTCCTGCAGAAATAACAAAGAAACCGACCGCGACCCCCTCGTTTTCCGCTATAATGAACACGGCAACATTCCTACCTTAGACCCTGCTTTTGCTCGAAATCCGCAAGCCATTTGGCCGGACAACCAACTTTATAACGGCTTGGTGCAATTAGATGATTCTTTAAACATTAAACCAGATATTGCCAAGAGTTGGGAGATAAACGATAGCACGAACACCTATATTTTTAAACTGAGAAACGATGTGTATTTTCATCAAAATATAGCTTTCGCACAGGATGGATTGCATAGTCCCAAACGCTATACACGCAAAGTGGAGGCACAGGATTTTGTTTACAGTTTTAACCGTTTGACCGATGAAAAAGTTGCCTCTTCGGGAAGTTGGGTGATGAATTATGTTGAAAAATATTGGGCCAAAAACGACACTACTTTTGTAATAAAATTAAAACAACCCTTTCCGGCATTCTTAGGATTGCTCTCCATGCGGTACTGTTCCGTAGTTCCGAAAGAGGCGGTGGAATATTATGGAAATGAATTCCGAAGAAATCCAGTGGGCACAGGTCCGTTTCAATTTAAAATGTGGGAAGAAAACGTGAAGCTCGTTTTCAGAAAAAATCCGCTATATTTTGAGAGAGATGAAAATGGAGAAAAACTCCCCTATTTAGAAGCGGTTTCCATCACTTTTTTACCCGATAAGCAAAGTGAGTTTTTACAATTTGCACAAGGAAAACTCGATTTTATTTCGGGTTTGGACGGTAGTTATAAAGATGAGCTGTTAACCACCCGCGGAACGCTTCAACCAAAATACCACGATTTGGCATATATGATTACGGGACCGTATTTAAATACGGAATACCTCGGATTTTTTCTCGGTACCGAAACGCCAGAAATACAAAGCAAAACATTGCGGCAAGCAATAAATTATGGTTTCGACCGCCAAAAAATGGTAACGTATTTACGCAATGGAATGGGCATTCCTGCCATTCACGGATTTATTCCTAAAGGACTGCCCGGTTATGCTGAAATTGACGGATATACCTATCAGCCCGAAAAAGCTAAACAATTAATTGAAAAATACAAAGTAGAAACTGGAGATTCCAAACCCGAAATTACCATTGGCACCAACAGCCAGTATTTAGATTTGTGCGAATATGTACAGCGCGAACTTGAAAAACTCGGGATTGCCGTAACCATAGACGTAATGCCGCCTTCCACGCTCCGGCAGATGAAAAGTAGCGGCGAACTAGATATTTTTCGCGCCAGCTGGATTGCAGATTATCCCGATGCCGAAAACTATCTTTCGTTATTTTACAGTCCTAATTTTGCGCCGAATGGCCCTAATTATATGCACTTCAAAAACCAAACTTTCGACAGTATTTATGAAAAGTCACTGACGATTTCAAATATTGAAAAACGAAAATTGAACTACACCAAAATGGATTCAATTATTGTTGAAGAAGCGCCCGTTGTTCCGCTGTTTTATGATATGGCCGTACGGTTTGTGAATAAAAAAGTTTCGGGTCTCGGTATAAACCCGCAGAATTTTTTGGTTTTAAAAAAGGTTAAAAAGAAGAAATAAATTAAATAAATATGGGGTTTGGTGGTTCGGCTGCAGCAATGGTACAATCTATTCGCAATAATGCGAAACAACTTGCAAAACGCAATAATTATTTTGAAAAGGATGTAAATTCAAAATATGGAACCTCAACTAAGATTGTTGATTACAAAAAAATGTCGCCTGCCCAGTTTGAAGCTTTCAAGCAAAAATTGAAAGAAAATGAACTAAGGCGCCAAAAGAATTTAGCGATTGTTTTTGGGAGTGTAATGCTTATAATTGTAGGTGTGATAATTTACTTCCTATTTTACCATTAGCCTTTCCGCCATTCGGAAGTTTCCTCAAACACGTGTTCCAAAATTTGAGCGTCCATTTCTGAAAACTCAATATTTCTTCGGCCCATAACAACTTTTGCCACTTCAAAAGCTTTGTCGGTTTTATAGGTTGTAAATCCGCCACTTCCGCCCCAACTAAAGCTTGGGACAAAATTTCTGGGAAACCCGCTTCCGAATATATTGGCGCTCACGCCCACAACCGTTCCGGTATTGAACATGGTATTGATTCCGCATTTGCTGTGATCGCCCATCATCAGTCCACAAAATTGCAAACCAGTTCGAGCAAAACCTTCGGTTTCATAATTCCAAAGGCGTACTTCGGCATAGTTATTTTTTAAGTTGGAATTATTGGTATCTGCCCCCAAATTGCACCATTCGCCCAAAACTGAATTCCCTAAAAAACCATCGTGACCTTTATTTGAATAGCCAAAAATTACGCAATTATTTACTTCGCCCCCAACTTTACTGTGCGGGCCAATGGTGGTGTTGCTATAAATTTTAGCACCCATTTTTAAAGTTGCATGTTCACAAAGTGCAAATGGACCACGAACGGAACACGCTTCCATTATTTCGGAGTCTTTGCCAATATATATAGGGCCGTCCGAGGCATTTAAAGAACACAGCGGTAATTTTGCACCTTCTTCAATAAAAATATTTTCCGGATTGCTCGTCCAAACCGCGTCGGGAATGGGCTGTGATTTACGGCCCTTGGTAAGCATTTCGAAATCGCGTTTTATGGCGTCACCGTTTTTTGAAAAAATATCCCAAGTATTCTCAATTCTTAAAACATCGTTGTGGGCATATTGAATTATATCAAAAGTTTCAAAATCTACTTCCTGCCCTTCCGTGGTGAAAAACGCGATGGGTTCGTCATCAAAAAATACGGCCTGATTTTCTTCCAATCCTTTAATGATGTTCACCAAATTTTCCGAAGGCAGAAAAGACGCATTTATAAAAATGTTTTTCTCGAGTTCCACAAACGGATACTTTTCCGAAAGATAATCTTCGGTAACAGTTGTTGTAGTAAAACCTAAAAGATGTTCCCATTTTTCACGAATGGTTAAAATACCTACCCGAATATCCGCCACGGGACGGGTAAAGGTGAAAGGCAAAAGCTGGTTGCGGACGCTTCCGTCAAAGAGGATGTAATTCATTGGATTAACGATTGCTGATTTTTGATTGCTGATTTCGATTTCGATTTCGATTTCGATTTCGATTTCATAATTCAATATTACTCAAAATTCAGCAATCAACAATCGTTAATCAACAATCTAAAATTAAAAAGCCCTCGATTTCTCGAAGGCTTTTAAATATTTTATAAAAGTGAAGACTACTCTTCAGTTTTAGTTTCTGCTTTTGCAGGTTTTTTAAACTTGTTGTATTTGTTTTTAAATTTATCAATACGTCCTGCAGTATCAATAAGTTTTGCTTTTCCGGTATAAAAAGGATGTGAAGTACGTGAAATCTCCATCTTTACCAAAGGATACTCAACACCATCTACCTCGATAGTTTCTTTTGTATCGGCAGTTGATTTTGTAAGGAATACATCTTCATTGCTCATATCCTTAAAAGCAACTAATCTATAATTTTCTGGGTGGATACCTTTTTTCATCTATCTAATATTATAATTTAAAAAATGCACGCTTCCGACCTTTCGGAAATGAGTTTGCAAATTTAAGTATTAATTGGAAATTAGCAACAAAATAATACACTTTTTTTATTCACCGCAAAATCGCCCGCAAATGTAACGTTTTACTATATTTGTTTACTAACAAACCGAACCTGTCTGCCACTTTTTTGGTAGGCCAAAAAACCAATAAAAAATGGAAACTCAAACTACTTCATTAAAAAAAATAGCACTCAATTATGGGGTTCTATTGGCATTACTTTCAATTGTTTTACAAGTTATCTCTTACGTACTTGACGTTCATATTGATCGGCCATGGTGGCTAACTGTTCTTCAGTTAATTATTTCCGTAGGCGTTATTGTTTATGGTATAAAAGCATTTAAAATTTCAAACGAAAATTACCTTACACTGGGGCAAGCACTAAAAACCGGTTTGGCAATTAGCCTTGTAGCTGGAATTATTGCAGTAGTTTTTAACTATATTTTTATGAATTATATTGACCCCGATTTTGTTCAAAAAACCTTGGATTTCTCACGAGAACAAATGTTGGTAAAAAACCCAGAGATGACACAGGAACAAATCGATATGGCAATGAACATGTCTGCAAAATTTATGTCACCAATGATAATGTCTGCTTTCGCAATAATTGCAACTTTGTTTTTTGGATTTATTATTTCGCTTTTCGCTGGATTGGTAATGAAGAAAAACCCACCTCAACATCTTTAATTAGCTGAATGAATATCTCCATCGTCATACCTCTTCTCAACGAAGAAGAATCGCTAAATGAATTGTACCGTTGGATTGCAGATGTTATGCAATCCAATGGTTTTTTATACGAGCTCATTTTTATTGACGATGGCAGTACCGACAATTCCTGGAAGTTAATTGAAGGACTTTCTAAAAAAAATCCTACCGTAAAAGGAATTCGTTTTCAGAAGAATTACGGAAAATCGCAAGCGCTACACGCGGGTTTCGCGATGGCGAAAGGCGATGTAATAATCACGATGGATGCTGATTTGCAGGACAATCCCGAAGAAATTCCCGAGCTTTATAAAATGGTTACCGAAGACGGTTTTGATCTTGTTTCGGGCTGGAAAAAGAAACGCTACGATTCTGTACTTAGCAAAAACTTACCTTCCAAATTATTTAATTATGCCGCGCGAAAAACTTCGGGTGTAAAACTGCACGACTTTAATTGCGGATTAAAAGCATATCAAAAAGACGTTATCAAAACCATTGAAGTTACCGGCGAAATGCACCGATACATTCCTGTATTGGCAAAGAATGCAGGATTTAGCAATATTTCAGAAAAACCTGTTTTACACCAAGCGCGTAAATACGGAACCACAAAATTTGGTGCAGAACGCTTTATTCGAGGTTTTTTAGATTTAATTACTATATGGTTTTTGTCAAGATTCGGCAAGCGGCCTATGCATCTTTTTGGCGCCTGGGGCGCATTTATGCTTTTTGTAGGTTTTTGTTTTGCGCTGTTTTTGGGCATTGATAAATTATTTATTAACCCTTCGGCAAGATTAATTACAGACAGGCCCGAGTTTTTTATAGCTCTAGTAGCAATGGTCTTGGGATCGCAATTTTTTCTCGCCGGGTTTTTAGGCGAATTAATCCTGAGAAGCAAAAAAGAATCGCAAAACTATATAATTAAGGAAACGGTTAATTCTTAATTATTTTTCTCCCCTTTATTATTACTATTTTTACATTTTAAAACAAGCGAATGATTTACGTAGATCCGAAAACTTTAGCCCGTGTAAACCAATGGCTCACCCCTTTTTTCGACCAGCAAACACAACACAATATAAAGGAAATGATTGCCAACGACCCAGAGGAGTTGGAAGACAGCTTTTATAAAAACCTGGAATTCGGAACCGGTGGGATGCGAGGTATTATGGGCCTTGGCGACAACCGAATTAACAAATATACCTTGGGCAAAAACACGCAAGGGCTTTCAAATTACCTAAAAAAACAGTTTCCAAATCAAGCGATTAATGTGGCCATTGCATACGATTGTAGGCACAATAGCAAAGAATTTGCAAAAGTGGTGGCCGATGTATTTTCGGCAAACGGAATTACCGTTTTTCTATTTTCAGAATTACGGCCTACGCCAGAACTTTCCTTTGCAGTAAAACATTTAAATTGTAAAGCCGGAATTGTTTTAACAGCATCGCACAACCCGCCCGAATACAACGGTTATAAAGTTTATTGGGAAGATGGTGGCCAGCTTGTACCACCACAGGATGCCGAAATAATTGCCGAAATAAATTCGCTGAATTACGAAGGCATAAACTTTGAAGCAAACGAAAAATTAATTCAATATATAGCTGCTGAAGTTGATGAAGCATTCGCAAAAGCTTCGGTGAAAAACGGAACTTTTAATACTTCTCCAGAAGCAAAAGATAATTTAAAAATTGTTTTCACTTCCCTCCATGGCACTTCAATTACAATAATTCCAAAGGTTTTGGAACAAGCTGGCTATAAAAATGTTTCCATTGTTGAAGAACAAGCAGAGCCTAATGGAGATTTTCCAACGGTAAAATTGCCCAATCCCGAAGAACCCGCAGCTTTAAAAATGGCTTTGGAACTTGCCGAAAATGAAAATGCAGATATTGTAGTTGGCACCGATCCCGATTGCGATCGTTTAGGCGTGGCCGTACGTAACGATAAAAATGAAATGGTGCTCCTAAATGGAAACCAAACCATGGTTTTAATGACGCACTTTCTTTTAGAGCAATGGCAAAAAGCTGGAAAATTAAGTGGCAATCAATTTGTGGCATCCACCATAGTTTCAACGCCAATGGTTGCGAAAGTCGCCAATCATTTCAATGTAAAATATATTGAGGGACTTACAGGTTTTAAATGGATTGCCAAGATGATCAAAGATTTTCCCGAGCTTGAATTTATTGGTGGCGGCGAAGAAAGTTTCGGGTATTTAGTGGGAGATTTTGTCCGTGATAAAGATGCTGTTACCGCTACCCTACTGGCTTGTGAGATTGCAGCACAGAAAAAACACGCCGGTAGGAGTATGTACCAGTATTTAAATGAAATTTACAACAGGTACGGCAATTACCGCGAGCATTTAATTTCAATTACAAAAAAGGGAAAACAGGGCGCCGAAGAAATTTCAGCAATGATGAAAAGTCTTCGCGAGAATCCGTTTACCGAAATTGCCGGCAGCAAAGTGATACGAATGGACGATATTTTAAAAGGTGAAACCACAGATTTTTTACAACAAGAAACTTTGTTACTAAACCTGCCAAAAAGCAACGTGTTAATCTATTATACCGAAGATGGTAGCAAAATTGCAGCGAGACCCAGCGGTACCGAGCCAAAAATAAAGTTCTACATTAGCGTAAACACTTCCGAAAAGGATAATTTTGAAGCAATACTTCAGAAAAAAATAGACGCTATTGCCGCACAACTAAATGTGAATTAATGAATTATTTCAAAAAAATACTGCGCTACGTTCTTCCCTATAAAAGGTATGCGTATTTAAACATATTTTTTAATATTCTGTACGCCCTATTTAGCACGCTTTCCTTTTTAGCATTAATTCCTGTACTGCAAGTTATTTTTAGCGACCAGCGCGAAGTTGGCGCAAAGCCAGTATATGAAAGTATTACCGAATTAACCACATTTATTCAAGATTCGCTAAACTATCATTTAGTGAATTACATAAACAAATATGGCGACTTTAAGGTTCTTCTTTTTATGATTGGCCTAATTGTGGCAATATTTCTACTTAAAAATTTAAGCAATTATCTCGCAATGTACTATTCCACTTTTTTACGGAATGGTGTTTTAAGAGATTTGCGAAATGATTTGTACGGCAAAGTAATTATATTTCCACTGGCGTTTTATTCTGAAAAAAGAAAAGGCGATACTATTTCGCGCTTAAGTGGCGATGTGGACGAAGTAAAAAACTCGGTACTTTCAGTTTTGGAAATGATTGTTCGCGAACCGTTAACAATTATTTTTTCACTGGCAACCATGCTTTTTATAAGTCCGAAATTAACACTCTTTGTGTTTCTATTTCTACCAATTTCGGGCTTTCTTATTTCCAAAGTGGGAAAATCGTTAAAGCGAGGATCTTTAAAAGTACAACAGGAACAAGGTGTATTTCTCTCTATTTTGGAAGAAACTATGGGCGGACTTCGAATTATAAAAGCCTTTCACGCAGAAAATTTATTTCAGAAAAAGTTTGAAGATAGTAACCAACGGTTTTATAAATATTCCAACAAAGTTATGAATAGGCAGAACCTCGCTTCTCCCTTAAGCGAGTTGCTAGGCATTATAACTATTGGCATTCTTCTTATTTATGGTGGATATCTGGTTTTTGTAGATCGCACTTTAGACGCCAGTTTCTTTCTGGGTTACATTATGCTCGCGTACAACATACTAACTCCTGCGAAAGCGATTGCCAAAGCGAGCTATTCGGTGAAACGAGCCGATGGATCTGCCCAGCGTATTTTGGAATTATTGGAAGCCGAAAACACAATAACCGATATTAAAAACCCAATTGAAAAGGAAGGTTTTGAAGGAGTAATTTCTATTAAAAACGTTTCGTTTAAATACGAAGATCAGTACGTTTTAAAGGATTTTTCACTCGAAATTCCAAAGGGAAAAACCGTGGCACTTGTGGGGCAATCGGGCAGTGGAAAGAGTACAATTGCCAATTTACTCACCCGTTTTTACGACGTAAACCAAGGAAGCATTGAAATTGATGGAGTTGATATCAAAAATATTTCAAAGAAATCGCTTCGCGGATTAATGGGCATTGTATCGCAGGACTCTATTCTTTTCAACGATACTGTGGGCAATAATTTAAAATTGGGGAAACCATTAGCCACCAATCCCGAATTGATGGAAGCTGCCGAAATAAGCAACAGTTACGAGTTTATAAAAGAGCTGCCCGAAGGTTTTGAAACTAATATTGGTGACAGCGGCAATAAACTAAGTGGTGGCCAAAAACAACGGTTGAGCATTGCCAGAGCTGTTTTGAAAAATCCGCCAATTATGATTTTAGATGAAGCAACTTCAGCATTAGACACCGAAAGCGAACGTTTGGTACAGGATGCTTTAGAAAAAATGATGCAAAACCGAACTTCCATCGTAATTGCGCACCGACTCTCCACAATTCAAAACGCCGATAAAATTGTAGTACTCTCCAAAGGAAAAATTGTAGAACAGGGCAAGCACCAAGAACTTTTGGAGCTTAAAGGCGTTTATTACAGTTTGGTTGAAATGCAATCATTAGCATAGCCCAACAATCAATTTATTACGCAACGCATCCAATTTTGGCAGTTTTACGCGTAAATAGTGCAGTGCCAATAAAAAAGCTGTACTAAATTAAACTTTTCCATTTATCTTTAGTCATAATAGCAATTACACACAAGTGGTTGAAGAGCAAGAACTGGTAACGGCACTACAGACCGAAGCGGAAAAAGAAACCGCTTTTCGGGAACTTGTGTCGCAGTATAAAGAACGGCTCTATTGGCAAATTAGGAATATTGTTTTGGACCATGACGATGCAGACGATGTGCTTCAAAATACGTTTATTAAAATATTTAGGAATATAAATTCCTTTAAGGGCGAAAGCAAATTACATACATGGATGTATAGAATTGCTGCCAATGAATCTATTTCGTTTATCAACAAAAAAGCAAAACGCAACAATGTTTCCATTGAAAAGGTGAAAAACGATGCGCTGCGAAATTTAGAAAGCGACGTACATTTTGAAGGTGATGAAATTCAATTGCAGTTTCAAAAAGCCATTGCAACGCTTCCGGAGCGACAACGATTAATATTTACAATGAAATATTTTGAAGATCACACTTTTGAAGAACTTTCAGAAATATTGGAAACTACTTCGGGAGGGCTAAAAAGCAGTTATCACATCGCAGTAAAAAAGATTACGGAATATATAAAAGGGAATGAAATTTAAAAAAGGGAAGGCGAAAATTTAAGGTGAAGAAAAAGAAAAACATATCGAATTTTAAAGTGCCCGAAGAATATTTTGAAACTTTCGAGGAGCGACTTTTTAGTAGAATTTCGAAAGAAAAATTTCCAAAGACTTCAGGATTTAAGGCTCCCAAAGAATATTTTGAAAATTTTGACGATCGCATTTTGGCAGCGGTAACCACTTCTGAAAGGCCCATAAAGCACATTCAACTTATTCCTAAAAAATACTTTGGCTATGCTGCGGCAATTGCGGCTTGCCTGCTCATTGCCTTTACAGTTTTTACAAACACAAACAGCCCGGCTAATCTGGATGCGCTACAATTGGCGGCCATTGACGCTTATATTGCCGAAGGAAATTTAAACCTTGACCTATATGACCTAACCACCTATATAGAAGACAATGATATTACCGATATAGATTTTGAAACGGAACAATTTTCAGAAGGCGCTTTGGAAGAATATCTATTGAATAATTTAGATGCAGCAACTATAATTAACGAACCATGAAAAATGTAATTATTTTATTTTTTATTTTGGCGAGCACCGTACAGGCACAAGACGGAAAACACGAAAAAATAAAAGCTTTAAAAACGGCTTATATTACCGAAGCTCTGGCCCTTACCCCTACCGAGGCCGAAAAATTTTGGCCAATTTATAATAGCTATCACGAAAAATTTCACGCGCTACGTGTAAAAGAACGCACTGAAATTTTCGGAAAATTGCGCAATGGTTTGGGTGCCTTAACAGATGCTGAAGCCAATGAACTAATAGACAAAAATCTGGCTATTGAAGCTAGTGAATTAGAGTTGAGAAAACAAATGACGGCCGAATTGCGAAAGGTAATTTCACCTAAAAAAATAATTTCCCTCAAAAAAGCAGAAGACGATTTTAAACGTGAACTTTTTGAACGGTACAAACAAGGACACGGAAGACGAAAACAATAAAAAAAGCCCCAAAATTAATGGGGCTTTTAAATGTATATAATAAATTACCAAATTACATGGCTCCCCACTCTCTCAACGATTTTTCGTTTAAAGCAACATAATCTTTGTTTCCTTCAGCTTTTGCCAGATTTAGAGATTTTTTAGCCGCTTCAATAGCTCCTTTTTTATCACCAGCCTTTGCGTAAATTAAAGACTTTTGGCGCAGTTGCCAGAATTTTGGATCCTTGTTCATATCAATAGACTTATCAATCCAAGTTTTGGCTTGGTTAATGTCTTTTCCCGCTTCTAAATAATATACCGCTGCGGCGTAATAATCCATTGCCGAAGGGCCATTCATAACACGCTGAATATTTGTAGTTACAGTTTTATCTGTATTAAATTTAATAGGTACACCAACATAGGTTTTCTCCCAAAGAATTCCGAGAGTGGCTTCATCATTCTTTAAATTATCAAAAGACATTGTGAAGGTTTCAACATCTATTGGAAACGGATACGCTTGCGCAGTGGCTTTTGCCGCAACTTTATCTTCTTCCCACGTTCCTGGATTTCCCCAATTGTTGGTGTCACTGTAAAAATATACTTCCCAATTAGCAGCACCCGGCTTGGTATAGATTGCATACGACCCTGCTTTTAAGGTTTTTCCACCAACTTCTACATCATCGCTAAAGGTAATTTTTGTATTTGCATTTGCACCGGTGCGCCAAATAGCATTGTAAGGCACCAACTCTCCAAAAATTGTCCTACCCTTCATAGACGGTCTGGAGTATTCTAAAGTAACGTCTGTTAAACCTACTTTTTGTTCAATTTTCTGAAATGGACTGGGTTGTGGCGTTTGTATTTGTGCTTGTATGCCAACCGAAAACATAAAAGCCGTAAGGAGAAAAATAATTTTTTTCATCGTAGTGATATTAAAGTGTTTATATTGTTCGCGAAGTTACCATTTGCAAAATTTTTAAAGGTTAAGAAAACCTTAAAATACTATAAAGTTATAGTTTACTCCCCCTCCTAAAAGCTAGGCTGTAGAAACGATTACGCAGAATTGTTAATATTTTGTTTAATCTTTTATAAGTTTAATAAAACAAAGTACATTTAGAAAAAAATAAATTATGTTGAAGTACCTAAAAAAAATATTGAAACCAAACATCCGTCGTAGCACGATTAAAACTAATACCTATAGGTTATTGCGCATGAACGAGAAGTTAACATTCTATAGAGATAAATAAAGTTTATGAAAATTTATACGCTTCACGCGAAACAAAAATTACCCATAACTTTAAAAGAAGGTTGGAATTTTCTCTCAAACCCTAAAAACCTAAAAGTAATAACGCCAGAATATATGGGTTTTAACATCCAGTCTGGCGCTGATAGGGAGATGTATCCTGGCCAAATTATTGAATACATAGTTACGCCTATCTTAGGAATTAAAACACGCTGGGTTACCGAAATTACACATTCCGTTGAAAACGAGTATTTTGTAGATGAACAGCGTTTTGGTCCCTATGCGCTTTGGCACCACAAACATTTTATAAAGGAAATTGAGGGCGGCATTGAGATGGAAGACCTGCTGCATTACAAATTACCGTTCGGATTTATCGGACAACTCGTGCATCCTTACCTGGTAAAACCAAAACTTGAAGAAATTTTTGAATTCCGAAAAAACAAATTGACAGCGCTTTTCGGGAACTTCTAATTTCACCTAAAAAAATATATGCAAAAAAACATACTCTTAATTGGCGGATCTTATGGAATTGGTGCTGCCCTAGCCCAATTATTAAAACGCGACCACAATGTGTTTGTCGCCTCCCGTACCAAGGGAGAAGTTTCGGAAGGCATTACGCATCTTACTTTTGATGCATTGCACGATAATATTTTGGACCTTAGTTTACCTGAAAAAATTCACGGATTTGCATATTTTCCCGGAAGCATCAATCTAAAACCTTTTAAAATGATGAAACCCGAAACCTTTGTAGCCGATATGGAACTAAATTTTCATGCGCTGGTACAGGTGGTTCACGGTATTTTACCAAAATTGAAACAAGCCGAGCAGGCAAATTTGGTGTTTTTTAGTACCGTTGCCGTAAAAGTAGGAATGCCTTTTCACACCAGTGTGGCTGCCGCGAAGGGAGCTATTGAAGGTTTTGCCAAGGCGCTTGCCGCAGAACACGCACCAAATTTTAGGGTGAATGTAATTGCTCCCTCGCTCACAGATACTTCGTTAGCTTCAAAATTATTAAACAACGATTCAAATAAAGAAAAAATGGCCGAACGCCATCCGTTAAAAAAAGTTGGCACGGCGGAGGATATTGCGGCAATGGCGTCCTTTCTATTAAGCGACCAATCGCAATGGATTACAGGGCAAGTACTTGGTGTAGACGGCGGGCTTTCAACACTAAACAACAACTAACTATTGGCTGATAAAGTAAATATATTTTGGTTCCGAAGAGATCTGCGACTGGATGACAACGTAGGTTTTTACAAAGCGCTACACGGCAAATTTCCAGTACTTCCCATTTTTATTTTTGACACTGAAATTTTAAACGAGCTTCCAAAAGGCGACGCACGGGTTTCCTTTATATTTACAACGCTTCAAAATATGCGCGATAAACTGCAAACGCACGGAAGCAGTCTTGCAATGTATCACGGAAATCCGATGGCGATTTTTAAAAAAATTATTTCAGCATATAACGTACAAAATGTAATAACCAATCACGATTACGAGCCTTACGCCACTAAACGCGACACTTCAATAAAGCAATTTCTCAAAGAAAATGAAATAGGTTTTTACAGTTATAAAGACCAGGTAATTTTTGAAAAAGACGAAGTGGTGAAAGCCGATGGCACCCCCTATATAGTATATACTCCCTACATGAAAACATGGAAGGAAAAGTTTAAAAAAGACTATGACGAAAAAATATATTATACGAATGAATTTCTAACAAATCTGTACCAGCATTCCCGTTTGCCAAATCTGTCGTTAGGTGATATTAATTTTAAAAAGTCGAAAATAGAAATTCCCGAATACAATGTAACACCCACAACCATTCAGGAATATGAAAAATTAAGAAATTATCCTGCAGAGGATGCTACGTCGCATCTCGGTCCACATCTTCGTTTTGGAACCGTAAGCATTCGAAAAATGATGAAGAAGGCAACTTCAGAAAAAAATGAAATATTTTGGCAGGAACTTATTTGGCGCGAATTTTTTATGCAAATTCTTTGGCATTTTCCTGAAACAGTTGAAAATGCTTTCAAAAAAAAGTACGACCGTATTGAATGGCGAAATAACGAAACCGAATTTAAAAAATGGAAGGATGGTAAAACAGGATATCCTTTAGTAGACGCCGGAATGCGCCAATTAAATACTACGGGGTATATGCACAATCGCGTGCGGATGCTGGTTGCCAGTTTTTTGTGTAAACACCTGTTAATAGATTGGCGATGGGGCGAAGCGTATTTTGCCGAAAAGTTACTGGATTATGAAATGGCCAGTAATGTAGGAAATTGGCAGTGGGCTGCTGGAAGTGGCGTAGATGCAGCGCTATATTTTAGAATTTTTAACCCAACCACACAAATTGAAAAATTTGATAAAGACCACAAATACATAAAAAAATATGTGCCAGAATTTAAAGAGGGGTCGTATCTCGATGAAATCGTAGCACATAAAGAGGCTCGCGAACGTTGTTTGCAGGTTTATAAAGCCGCGCTTTCGTAGTGGTAAATAGCACTTCTATTTTAAAATTGTTAAAAAAAAGGTAAAGAGATTGTATCTTTATGCCATTCAGCACAATTTTGCTACTCTTGCACAGTTAAGTAAAGCAATACACCAAACCCAAGAATAACATGAAGAAGATTTTATTAGTGTTCCTTCCACTCTTTCTATTTGCGTTAAATGGCGCTGCTCAGGATTCTATTCAAATTCGTAAAAATACATTGGAGGAACAAATGACCGATGCTTTCGATAAAAGCAACAGTTATCAAGAATATAAGGTTATTAAAAAAACGCAACTGGCGCGACTGAAAAAAAATATTTTAGATAGCGTTTCTGCTTTAGAACAAAATATAAAAAGTCAAGAAAGTGAATTAATGCAGCAGAATAGCGAGATAGACTCACTTCGCGCAGATTTAAAGAATACGCAACAAAATCTGAATATTTCAAAAGAAAAAGAAGACGGTATTGCTGTATTTGGTATTCACACTTCAAAAGCTACGTACAACTCGGTAATGTGGGGAATAATCTTAATACTGTTTTTAGTTAGTGCATTTTTGTTCTACAGATTTTTAAACAGTCACAAAATCACCAAGGAAGCGCAATTAAAGATGGCTGAAATGGAAATTGAACTCGAAGATTACCGTAGAAATAGTTTAGAGCGCGAGCAAAAACTGCGCAGAAAACTACAAGACGAGATAAATAAAAATCGTAAAATATAATCTATTTTAGGGCTCTGTTCGGGTTATTTTAGCTCCTATTGCACGGAGTCTGCCATCAATATTTTCGTATCCGCGATCAATCTGTTCAATGTTATGAATAGTACTAACACCCTCTGCGGAGAGTGCGGCAATTAAAAGTGAAATTCCAGCCCGAATATCTGGTGAAACCATTGTTGTAGCCTTTAAATTAGACTGGAAATTATGCCCAATAACCGTTGCGCGATGCGGATCACAAAGAATAATTTTCGCGCCCATATCTATTAATTTATCTACAAAAAACAAACGGCTTTCAAACATTTTTTGATGTATAAGTACACTTCCTTTTGCCTGTGTACATATTACGAGTACTATACTCAATAAATCTGGCGTAAATCCGGGCCAAGGAGCATCGGCTACTGTAAGTATAGAGCCATCTATATAACCCTGTATTTCGTATTCATTTTGAGCAGGGATGTGAATATCGTCTCCCTTTTTTTCGAGTTTAATACCTAGTTTTCTAAATGTTTCGGGAATTAAGCCCAAGTTGTCCCAACTCACATTTTTAATGGTTATCTCGCTTTTAGTCATTGCGGCAAGCCCTATCCAACTGCCAATTTCAATCATATCTGGTAAAATACGGTGCGTGCATCCTCCGAGTTTTTCAACACCTTCAATAATTAAAAGGTTTGAGCTAACCCCTGAAATTTTAGCACCCATAGCGTTCAGCATTTTACAGAGTTGCTGAATGTACGGTTCGCAGGCTGCATTGTAAATTGTAGTGGTGCCTTTTGCTAAAACAGCCGCCATAACTATATTAGCTGTTCCCGTTACCGAGGCCTGATCCAGTAGCATATACGTTCCCGTTAATCCATTGGGAGCTTCTACGCCGTAAAATCGTTCTTCTCTGTTATAGCGGAATTTAGCACCCAGTTTTATAAATCCTTCAAAGTGGGTGTCTAGCCTTCTTCTTCCTATTTTATCGCCTCCCGGACGTGGAATATATCCCTTGTTAAATCTAGCTAATAGCGGGCCTACAATCATAATTGAACCCCGGAGCGAACTTCCCTCTTGTTTAAAAAGTTCGGATTCTAGATACTCCAAATTAATTTCATCGGCAATAAAAGCATATTTGCCTTTGGCTAATTTTTGGATTTTTACACCGAGATTCTCTAAGATTTTTATGAGTTTATTTACATCAAGAATATCAGGAATATTCTCAATTACTACTTTTTCTGGTGTTAATAATACTGCACATAAAATTTGTAAGGCTTCATTTTTGGCACCCTGGGGCGTGATTTCGCCCTTTAGTTTATGCCCGCCTTCTATTTGGAAAGTTCCCATAAATAACGGTTAATATTTTAATGACGCTTACGGTTGCGATTGGAAGATTTATAACTTTTTTTAGAAGAATTGTTCGTATTAAAACGTTTCTTATTTTTCAGTAAATTTGAAGCGTCGCTCAAGTCTTCATCACTATTCTTTAAATTTATTTTTCCGTTTGAAAGCTCAAAAAGATGTGCAAAAATTACATCGTCTTCAACGGTATCTTTGTTCCAGTTTAAGAAACACTTTTTCATATGGTTGGCGATGGTAAGAATAAGACCTTCTTTTTTATCGCCTTCTTCCCAGCTGCTGGCCACATCTATCATTCGTTTTATATTGTTTCCGTAAAAACGATATTTAGGATGGTTTTGAGGATATTCCATAGGCTCCGGACGTTCCATTAATTCTTCGCGTGAAGGAATGGGGTACGGCGAATCTACATCTAATTTAAAATCTGAAATTATAAAAAGTTGATCCCAAAGCATTGGTTGAAAATCGGGAACGTCTCGAAGATGGGGGTTTAGGTTTCCCATCACCGCAATTATGCCTTTGGCAATTTTATTTCGCTCTTCTTTATTTTCTATGGCTATGGCGTGATCTACCATTTTTTGGATATGCCGTCCGTATTCTGGTATAATTAACTTTGGGCGTTCTGTATTATACTCTATTTGGGCTACTTCTTGTATCAAAATGTTTTTATTAAGGAAAGAATATTAAGGTATTGGGAAAGATTGAAAAATCATTTCACTCGCAAAATACTAAAAATTATAGTGAAATAACGCCTTCAACCGCGGAAACTTCAAGATATTTCTTTATAACTTCATCTGGAGATTGCATTGTTACTTTTATCGAAACACTGGTATAGGTTCCTTTTGAAGAATCGCGTGTACTGATAGCAGCATTGGTTCCATCAAAAATTTTTTCAATTTCTGCTATTTTTCCCAGCTCAGCAGGAACTATAAATTTGAAGAGATAAGGGGCGGGCCAAGTGGTGTCTTCTTCCAATTGTTTTTTTAGCCGCTCGTAAAATTCGGTAGTGTTTTTGTTTTGCTCCATTCAATAATTATACTCGGTTTGCTACAAAGATACAGTTTCGCCTCAAATATTTATTTACTTACTTTGCATAAAATTTAAACTTTTGAAAACAAAGAAAATCGTATTAACCGGCGGACCAGGTTCGGGAAAAACAACCCTAATAAAATTTTTGGAAAAGGAAGGTTACAAGGTTATGCACGAAATTTCGAGAGACGTAACGTTAGAAGCCCAAAGACAAGGAATTGCTCAATTATTTTTGGAAAACCCAATTCTCTTTAGTGAAATGTTGCTGGAAGGTAGATTGAAACAATTTCAGGAAGGATGTTCAATTAATTCGCCCATAGTTTTTTACGATCGTGGCATGCCAGACGTTACGGCCTATATGGATTTTGTAAAAGTGCATTATCCCATCAATTTTTCTGAAATATGCAATAAAAATAGGTACGATCACGTATTTGTTCTTCCTCCTTGGAAAGATATTTACGAACAAGATAACGAGCGCTACGAATCTTTTGAGCAGGCCGAGAAATTATTTCACTTCTTAAAAGAAGGATACCTAAAATATGGGTATACACCTCACGAAGTGCCGGTAGGTTCACTAGAAGAACGGGCAGAGTTTATTTTATCGCAGTTTTAATATTTACATTGGTTGTAAATAAACGGCTTTAAAACAGTTTACATTATTTATAGCAACCTGCTATCTTTACAATTATAAGGCATAAACCCAATAATTTAAGACGCATTTGACAGACGTCCACGACATATTAACCAAATATTGGGGGTACACTTCCTTTAAAGCGATGCAGGAAGAAATAATTGCGTCCGTACTAAATGGTAAAGATACTGTGGCACTTTTACCAACTGGAGGAGGAAAATCGCTTTGTTTTCAAGTGCCCGCCCTGGCAATGGAAGGCATTTGTATTGTAGTTTCTCCATTGGTAGCGCTCATGGGCGACCAAGTAAACGCGTTAAAAGAACGCGGCATAAAGGCATTAAAACTTACTGGCGGTATTAATTTTAACGAGTTAAATACCTTGCTGGACAATGCGCTTTACGGTAACTACAAATTTTTATACCTCTCGCCCGAACGGTTACAGCAGGAAATAGTTCAAAATTACATCAAGCAAATGCGGGTTAACTCTATCGCTGTAGATGAAGCCCATTGTATTTCGCAGTGGGGAAACGATTTTAGACCGTCTTATAAAAACATTACGATTCTTCGCGAAATACATCCGCTGGCTCCTATTATTGCGCTAACGGCCACTGCAACCCCCGAAGTACTGGAAGACACCATTTCTGAATTAAAAATGGAACTTCCTGAAATTTTTAAAAATTCCTTTGTTCGTGAAAATCTGTCGTATCAAGTTTTTAAAGAAGAAGATAAGCTCTATAAAACCGAGCTACTGTTAAAAACAAATACTGGCGCCGCAATTGTGTATGTAAGAAGCAGAAAAAGCACCGTAGAAATTAGCGCACAACTCAATAGTTTAGGCATTTCAGCAACTTTTTATCACGGTGGGATTTCTGCCAAGGAAAAAGCACAGAAATTACATGATTGGAGCCAAGGCATATATAGTACAATGGTTGCCACTAATGCCTTTGGCATGGGCATAGACCATCCCAATGTTCGGTTTGTAATACATCTGCAAATTCCAGATAGCTTAGAGAGTTATTTTCAAGAAGCTGGACGAGCAGGGCGCGATGGGCAGTACGCTTCAGCAGTGCTTTTGTATAATGAATACGATAAACAACAGGTAAAAAATCAGTTTGTAGAATCGTTGCCAACTACTTCAGATTTAAAAAAAATTTATCGCAAACTTCACAATTATTTTCAAATTTCTTATGGCGAAGGTGAGTTCACAAAGCACAATTTTAGTTTTTCTGAATTTTGTAAAACCTATAGCCTAAACACCTTGCTCACATACAACGCATTAAACAGTTTAGACAGGCTGGCTATTATTCAACTCTCACAAGAATTTGGGCGAAAATCTACGTTACAATTCGTCATTTCTTCAGAAAAAGTATTAGATTATTTTGAAAAAGACACTACTGCTTCTGTTATCGGAAAAACGATTCTAAGAATTTACGGCGGAATTTTTGAAATGCCAACCACCATAAATTTAGATTTAATAGTTGCCAAAACCGGACAAACCATTAACACTGTAATTGCGGTTCTCAAAAAAATGGAACGCGACCAGGTGGTTATAATGACTCTCCAAATAACCGATGCTACCCTAACATTTCTGGTTCCGCGCGAGGACGATAAAACCATTAATGTAATTTCGCGAGATGTGGCTACAATAAACCGTAAAAAAACTGCGCAAGTAAATTCGGTTTTGCACTATATTGAAAATACCAAAACGTGCCGAAGTGTACAATTGGTTTCTTATTTTGGCGAAACTACCGCCCCTAAATGTGGTATATGTTCAGTTTGTCGCGGGCAGAATACGAACCTAATAAAAAGCGACATACATAAACTCGCCGCGCAAATACTTGCTCTTCTTGAAGAAGATGAATTAACTTCGCGTGAGCTCACAGAAAAACTTACTTTCGCCGAAGCCGATGTACTTAAAGTTATCCGCCTTTTACTGAAAGCCGAAAAAATTAAAATCAATCCACGAAATCAATATTATCTAAACTGAAGTAATGCATAACGAATTAAAAATAGTTTTTATGGGAACCCCCGATTTTGCCGTTGGGGTTTTAAGAAAAATGGTTGAAACGGGCCAGCATATTGTCGGTGTAATTACAGCCCCAGACAGACCGGCCGGTCGTGGCAGAAAACTAATGGCCTCGGCTGTAAAGGAATATGCACTTTCGGAAAATTTACCAATTTTACAGCCCACGAATTTAAAAGACGAGTTGTTTTTAAAAGAACTAAAAGCGTTAAACGCCAACCTTCAAGTTGTGGTCGCTTTTAGAATGCTTCCCAAAGTAGTCTGGCAAATGCCGGCATTGGGCACCTTTAACCTTCACGCTTCATTATTACCGCATTACCGGGGGGCCGCTCCAATAAATTGGGCCATAATTAATAAGGAAGAAAAAACGGGAGTTACAACCTTTTTTATTGATGAGAAAATTGATACCGGATCTATCATTGCAAATAAAGAAGTTTTAATTGAAGAAAAGGAAACTGCACAGACGCTTCACGATAAACTAATGAATTTAGGTGGCGACTTGGTTTTAGAGACAATACATTTAATAGAAAAAGGCGAAGCAAATCCTAAACCACAACCCCAAAGCAACAATTTAAAAGAAGCACCAAAACTCACACCTGAAAACACACGAATTGATTGGTCAGAACCAGGAATAAATATAGATGCCTTTATTAGAGGCCTCTCTCCCTATCCTGTGGCTTGGACTATACTCCTTAATAATAAGGAAGAGTTAAAAACCAAAATTTATGCAGCGCATTTTGAAAAAGCAAATCATAATTTTAAGATAGGCAGCGTACAGACCACTAAAAAAGAACTAAAAGTAGCGTGTTTAGACGGTTACATTTTAATTGAAGAAATACAACTTCCCGGAAAACGCAAAATGGAAGTATCTGCACTTTTAAATGGGTATTCTATAGACGAGCATTGCAAACTATTGTAAACCCTTACCACTACTGATTTGATTAAAATTGCAAAAAAACCACGCATCTTTATTAACAAACGGTCTAAGTTATTAACAAAAATAATGATTTCCTGCGTGGTTACTTGCCTGAACGGATATTCCTTTTAAATTTGTAGAGCAATTAATCGAAGTTTAACCAACAATTTAATTTAAAAAAATTATGAACAAATCAGATTTAATCGATGCAATGGCAGCTGATGCCGGAATTACAAAAGCTGCCGCTAAGAAATCCTTAGAGTCTTTCTTAGGCAACGTTCAAAAATCTCTTAAAAAAGGAGACAGAGTATCATTAGTAGGTTTCGGATCATGGTCAGTATCAAAAAGAGCTGCCAGAGAAGGAAGAAATCCTCAAACTGGTAAAACCATTAAGATTGCTGCTAAAAAAGTAGTTAAATTTAAAGCTGGATCAGATTTACAAAATAGCGTAAACTAATTGTAAGATATTTTACAAAATTTTAAGTCCTTCTTTTCATTTATTTGAAAAGAAGGATTTTTTTATACAACTGATATTGAGCAAATTGTAAATTCGCATTATTTTATCACTTTTATTCAATAAAATATAATTTAAACAACTAATTAACATTTTTTTGGTATTTTTAATTTTATTCGTTAGTTTTATTATACTGAAAAAACTTTATGACGACTTTAAAACCAGCCAAAGGCCTCCTATTAGTTGCAGAACCTTCAATAATTGGAGATGTTTCCTTTAATCGTTCGGTGGTTCTTTTAGCAGAATACACAGAAAGCGGATCTGTTGGGTTTATTCTCAATAAACCATTGCAATATAAACTACGTGACTTTGTACCGGAAATAAATTCAAAGTTACCCGTATTTAATGGTGGCCCCGTTGAGCAGGACAATCTTTATTTTATTCATTGTATTCCTGAAATTATTCCCGATAGTATTGAAATCTCTAATGGCATTTACTGGGGTGGCGATTTTAGCGCAATCGTAGATTTACTTAAAGAAGACAAGTTGAAAAAAGAGCAAATACGCTTTTTTTTAGGTTATTCCGGATGGGAAAGCGAACAACTGGAGCAGGAATTAGAAGTAAACAGTTGGGTGGTGGTACCGAATAATTACAACAATGAAATTATTGGCAAAACCAATATAAATTTTTGGAAAGAAAAAATGATTGAGTTCGGTGGCGACTATTTACTTTGGTCGAACGCACCCGAAAACCCTAACTTTAATTAACCCATTCTTGCCGTTAAGCTCACCCTTGGCAATAACGCTTTTGCAGTAGTATTTACAAATTCCTTTTTTCTATATTTGGTTACGGGCACGATTCCTTGAATAGCGTTTGTAATAAATATTTCATCTGCCTTTTGTAATTCAAAGGGCGAAATAGATGTTTCTTCAATAGAAAATTGTGGCAACTTCTTTAAAATTGCGATAAGTTGCTTTCTTAAAATACCGTTTAAACATCCGTCCGATAGCGGCGGCGTTTTAATATATTGGCCGGATACCAAAAATAAATTTCCGTTTAAGGCTTCAACAACCTGCTTGTTTTCATTGAGCAACAAACAGTTTTCAAAATCATTTTCTGCTGCATAAATACTTCCCAAAATATTTATGAGCCTATTGTTTGTTTTTAATGTTGAAAGCAATCCTGTAGCGATAAAATGATCTTTAAAAAGTTCTATTTCGTAATTTGCTTCGTTTAAAACATAGCACGGTGCATCCAGTTTTTCGCACGAAATTGAATATGACACATCGTTCGTTTTTGGCGTGTATTTTCCACCGGTGTTTCGCCAGACAAGCAGCTTAATCCGAAAACTAGTATTCTCAGATTGTGTATTTATAGTTTTTAATATTTCATCTTCTAGAAATTCCATGGTAAAACTCATAGGAATCTCCATCCGTAACATACGCATGGAGGCCATTAGCCTAAAGTAATGATCTTCCCAAAAATAAATTTTACCACCAGAAAACCGCAAGGTTTCAAAAACTGCATCGCCGTAATTTAAACCTCGATTATCTACCGGTACGATTGCTTGGTTATCTGCTACTAGCCTGCCATTTAAATTTACCATAAAAAAACCGTCCATTTTTATTAGGACGGTGCAAAGGTATTATAATTTAAAGGGAATTTAAACCGACCCCAATATAGATTTTAGATTGGAAACCATATTTTCCCAAAGCATTTTCCCTTCCTCTATTTCGTCCTCTTCGGCATAATCTGTAATCATTAACGAAACGTCTTTGGTAATTTCATCTACTTGTATACGAAGTTCAAAGTAAAAATCATCACCTTCGTCTTCAACCCACCTAAACTTAATGCGTTCCGGACTCTTTTTACTGAGTAATTTTGCGCGTTCCTCGCTTCCAGACCAGATAAAGGTATAGAACTCGCCGCGAGAATTTACGTTATCTGCATACCATTCAGAAAGGCCCGAGGGCGTTGAAATATATTGGTATAAAAGAGAAGGGGAAACCTGAATAGGAAATTCCATTTCGTATTTAATTTTATCTTCCATAGCATTTTGTTAGTTGATGCCCAATATATAGATATTAATCCTAACCTCAAATTAAAGATTGAAATTTTTCGTTGAAATACATCTTTAAGAAAATTAAATAATAATGATAAAAATAGAAACTTAAATTTGCCACACATAATTTTGTTTTTATCTTTGCACCCGCTTAGGCAAAGCCGAGGCATAAAATGGCGAGGTAGCTCAGCTGGTTAGAGCGTCGGATTCATAACCCGGAGGCCTCGGGTTCAAGTCCCGATCTCGCTACAGTAAAATCCCCAAAGATAAATTCTTCGGGGATTTTTTTATGAAAGAATCTTCTTTTCCCGCCTTGGGTTTCTTAACTCCACAATTTTTTTAGACACTTTAAGACAAGCCATAAAGTGTCGTTTGTCGAATATTTATTGTCTTTGTCGTGATTTTCCCTACATTTGTTAAGAATGCGTTAATAAGTTGTTGAGTTTTAAGTTGGTATCGTCTCGTGAAAAGGGTAAATTTACCTCTAATCCTTAAAACTCAATATCATGAAAAAGTATGTTTTTGCATTTGTAATGCTAGCCGGTCTAGCTTTTAGCTGTACCCCAGAAAATCAAATAAGTGATGAACAACAAATCGACAAAAGAAAAGTCTGCCCCCCAAGCGACAGAAACTGTAATGGGATTCCAGACCACTTGGAGCAACAAGATTAATTTCTATTTAATATTTCTATGTATAGTAGCGGTCCTATCACCATTTTTGCACGTACTATATTTAACCGGAGACACTGAGGGCATATTTGGCTTTGCATATATGTCCTCTTTTATGTTTTCTATTAGTCTACCTCTAATGGCTATTAGTTCTGGGTTAATTTTAAAATTTACCAAGACAATTGTAATTGACGAGTTTAAGGTAATCTTTGGATATATTGCAAATACATTTCTATTAGTCGGATTTTTCTTTCTAATTTATACTTTTGCTCCAATGTATGATCTATCTATTTATGCATATTATGTGGTTCTGTTGATTCTTTCTTTAGCACTTACATTTATTGCAAGTAAAATACACAAAGCTATTATTACAACAGAGCAACGCCTCAAAAGAATAATTTCAAAGCTTTTCGACTTTATAATTCTTGAAACTCCCCGCAAACACGTTTCTGAAGAAAAACAAATAGATTACGTTATTTCTTACGAAAAAATAATTAATGAAATTGGGGAAGAATGAATGATACATTAAGCACCATAACCAAGCTACGAATAGCCGGTATGCTCTCTGATTCTGCCCATCGAGAGGTAGAACAAAAGCTAATGGCCATAACAAGCCAAACCGCAAACGAGGTGGGAATACCCAGAGATTCTAATTAGTTTGGCCCAAATACTTTTCCAGTTCAGTATACTGCACTTGCATTTGTTCGCCACTTTTCATATTCTTTAGAGTAAAGGAATTTGCCGCAATTTCTTTTTCCCCGGTCAAAACCGTAAATGGAATATTGCGTTTATCGGCATAGCTCATTTGCTTCCCCATTTTTCCTTCGTCTGGAAATAGTTCAGCTTTAATACCTGCTTCACGCAATTTTTTTATTGCTTTCATGGCATATAGTGACTCTTGTTCACCAAAATTAATAAAAAGTGCTTGGCTCGTATTTGATACGGTTTCGGGAAAAAGATTTAATTCTTCCAAAACCAAATAAATGCGGTCTAAACCAAACGAAATACCTACGCCACTCATATTTTTTAACCCAAAAATTCCTGTGAGATCGTCGTACCGGCCACCACCGCCAATACTGCCCATATTTACTTCTGCAGGTGCTGCGACTTCATAAATGGCACCTGTGTAATAATTTAAGCCGCGAGCCAAGGTAACATCTATTTTTAGCGAGGCCATTTGTAAGCCAAGGCTATTAATATTTTTTGTGATGAATTCAAGTTCTGTAACGCCCTTCATCCCCAATTGCGATGCTGCTAACATATTTTTTAAAGCGTTTAATTTTTCATCATTGCTTCCTTTAAACGAAAATAGTGGCTGCAATTTTACTAAAGCATCTTCCGAAATGCCTTTTTCACGCATTTCCTTTTTAACGCCTTCCTCCCCTATTTTATCAAGTTTGTCTAAGGCAACCGTAAAATCAATTAATTTATCTTCAGCGCCTATGGTTTCAGCAATACCACTCAATATTTTTCTGTTGTTTAACTTTATGGTAACTCCTTTTAACCCGAGATTACTAAAAACGGTGTCGTACAATTGTACAAATTCTACTTCTTGCCAAAGCGAGGTGGAGCCTACCACATCGGCATCGCACTGAAAAAACTCGCGAAACCGCCCTTTTTGTGGTCTATCTGCACGCCACACCGGTTGAATTTGGTAGCGCTTAAATGGAAAGGTTATCTCGTTTTGATGCTGTACCACGTACCTAGCAAAGGGAACTGTTAAGTCGTAGCGCAGCGCTTTTTCCGAAATTCTTGAGGTGATTTTAATGCTATTTTTTTCGGTATATAATTTTTCATCAACTTTTGATAAAAAATCGCCACTGTTTAAAATTTTAAAAATTAATCTATCGCCTTCTTCCCCGTATTTTCCCATTAAGGTATCGCTATTTTCAAAAGAGGGTGTTTCTATTGGCTGAAAACCATAGAGCGAAAAAGTTTCTTTAATAGTATTGAAAATATAGTTGCGCCGCGCAACTTCTTCAGGATTAAAATCGCGGGTACCTTTAGGGATAGATGGTTTTTTAGCCAAGAGATTATTTATTTGAAAGAAATAGGATTAACGAAATTAAAGGCAGTTTACGTGTTGGTATTTAAAGATACGCTCCGCCTTTTTAATTACTTCAACCTTGTTTCATTTAGACTTTAATTTTTAAAAAGCAAATATCTTAAATAATAGTAACTTTATGCAACTTTTGCAGTCTAATGAGAAACACAAACTAAAATATGTTTTCACTTTTCCGGGAAAATGTGCGTATAGCGCTGGATTCCATAAAAAGCCAATTGTTAAGAACCATTTTAACCATCGTTATTATAGGCATTGGCATTTGGGCGCTCGTTGGTATTTTGAGTGCGGTTACTGCATTGGAAAATACAATATCTGGCAATTTTGCATCCATGGGCGCCAATACATTTAATATTCAACAGTATGAATTTACGGTTCAGACTCGAAATAGCGGCGAACGCGAAAAAATAAACCCCATAATTAGCTATAATAACGTGCGTGAGTTTAGCGATAAATACAGCTATCCCTTTACCAAAACATCGCTTTCGTTTTTGGGAACTTCAACCGCTGAAATTAAATACGGATCCGAAAAAACCGATCCTGAAGTTCGGGTTTATGGCGTAAATGAACATTATTTAGAAAATACTGGCACGGAAGTGGACAGCGGTAGAAATTTTACATTTTTTGATATTCAGAATAATAATAAAGTATGTTTAATTGGTTCGGATTTTTTAAAGAACCTCTTTGAAAATGAAGACCCCATTAACAAAACTATCAGTATTCGCGGTGTGAAATTTAAAATAATAGGTCTCTTGGAATCAAAAGGATCCACTTTTGGGAATAATCAAGATTTAAAAGTGTTAATTCCTATTCAGGTTGCCCGTGGCATCTATACCGAGCCAAATATTAATTACAATATTAGTGTAAAGGTAAGCGACAAACAGTTGATGGAAGCTGCCCAAGATGAAGCCATTATTACTTTTAGAAACATCCGCGGACTAAACCCCATTGAAGAAAACAACTTTGGAATTGAGCGCAGTGACGATTTAATAAATAGAATTGCGATGATTAGCGGTTATTTACAAGCCGCCGCGTGGATTATAAGCATTATTACTATTCTGGGCTCTTCCATTGCCTTGATGAATATAATGCTGGTATCTGTAACGGAACGTACCCGCGAAATTGGCGTCCGTAAAGCACTTGGGGCGAAACGCTCTACAATCTCTACCCAGTTTTTTATGGAAACCATTGTTATTGGTCAATTTGGGAGTATTTTAGGTATTATCTTGGGCGTACTAACGGGTTTTGCCTTCGCAAAAATTTTCGAATTCGATTTTACGCTACCTTGGACAGCCATGATCTGGGCAACAATTATAACTTTTATAGTTGCTGTAATCGCAGGTTCGTATCCCGCATCTAAGGCAGCCCGTTTAGACCCAATTGAAAGTTTGCGATATGAATAACCTGGTTTTTTCGCACCGCTCAAATCAAAGCAAAATACTCATAAATAAATACTGATACAGTATTATTTACTTAGCAAATCTTCAAAATATTTATAGAGTTCTCCTTTGGTAATTACCGCCCCTTGCTGTATTAAAATAAAAAGATCTTTGTTCCGATCGTCTGTTATAGCTTTGGTGGAAGTGTAAAGATTTACCGCGTCGTCATGTAGATTCTGTTGTAACCATTTGTATCCATAAGCCGTGGTAATATCTATATCGTCTTGCTCTACTTTGATAGCTATCAATTCCATAAACGCATCTGTAATGTGAAAAAGCATCAATTGTTTGGGCGAAATATGTTCTAGATATTTCACTTTAGTCAAAACCCCTTCCCAGATTAGATCACTAAAAACGTCGAGTTCTTCTTCGGCTACTTCAGGTTTTTCCTCTTTCAAGGTTTTCCATTCGTCTGCAGTAATGGATTGTGTGGCAAGAAAATTTATAAATTCTTGGTGAAGTTCTTCAAATTGTTCTTTTGTTAATCTTGCGTATTTCATAGTGGTAATGTGTTGTAGTATCGAATTTTTCTAACGTAATATTTCTTCAAAATAAAAAAACCTTCCCCGAAAACGAGAAAGGTTTTAATACAATTAATCGTGTAATTTATTCCTTTTCTGGAGTATCTTCCACTACTTCATCTTCAGATTGTGCTTTTTCTTCCACTTTAGCTTTCGCTTTCGTTTCAGATTTACTTTTTACTTCAGGCTTTGCTTCTGCAATTACCTCAAAAGTAAAGTTGCTGATCACGTCTCTGTGAAAACGAATTGTAGCATCGTACTGTCCAGTACGCTTTATAGCGCCACCAGCAATAATAATGTATTTTTTCTCGATTGTTACACCTTCTTTTTCTAGGGCATCTGCTAGGTCTGCGTTAGTTACAGAACCAAACAACTTATCGCCTTCGCCAGTTTTGGCAGTAATTTTAATTTCGAGTCCGTTTAATTTTTCAGCTTGTGTTTTTGCTTCATCTACAACTTTCTTTTCTTTAAAAGCACGTTGTTTCATAGTTTCATTTAACACTTTTTTAGCCGAAGGAGTTGCAAGCACTGCATATCCTTGTGGTATCAAAAAGTTTCTTCCGTAACCGTTCTTTACGGTTACCAGATCATCTGCAAATCCCAGATTTTCTACGTCTTTCTTTAATATAAGTTCCATATTATTTCTGGATTTTTATTTTAATAAATCGGTTACATAAGGCATAAGTGCCAAATGGCGTGCTCTTTTAACGGCAACAGCTACCTTTCGCTGATACTTTAAAGAAGTTCCGGTAAGCCTTCTCGGAAGAATTTTACCTTGCTCGTTTACGAATCTCAATAAAAAATCTGCGTCTTTATAATCCACATATTTAATACCAGACCTTTTGAACATACAATATTTCTTGGTCTTGTTGGTTTCAATATTAAGCGGGGTAAGATATCTTATCTCTCCGTCTTTTTTTCCTTTTGCTTGTTGTTGTAATGTGGCCATAATTTAAGCTGATTTTTTATTGCGGTTTCTTCTCTTTTCTGCCCAAGCAATCGCGTGCTTGTCAAGGCTTACTGTAAGGTAACGCATAAAACGCTCATCCCTTTTAAATTCAGTTTCTAGTTCGTGTGCAACGTTGCCGTCTACAGTGTACTCAAAAAGGTGATAAAAACCACTTTTTTTGTTTTGGATTGGGTAAGCAAGTTTTTTCAAGCCCCAATTTTCTTTGGATATCATCTTAGCACCTTTAGAAACAAGAATATCTTCATATTTCTTTACTGTTTCCTTTATCTGATCTTCAGACAAAACGGGATTTAAGATGAAAACAGTTTCGTAATGATTCATAAAAAATCTATTAAAATTAATGATTAAAACCTTGGCCTTCTGCCAAAGAGGGTGCAAAAATAATACTTTATTTGTTATTATCAAACCTTATTTTAAAGAGTCTTTCACAAAAATACTTTATAGATAAACTGTGCCTTTTTTTCGATAAAAATCAAAAAATGTTGCATTTCATCGATTATTTGCATATTATTGCTTTAAGAAAAACCTACTATTATGGAAAAAACCATATTAAAGTGTGCTATCGTAGATGATTCCACACTACAACGACTCTCCATTGTAAAGCTCATCCAGATGCACCCCTCTCTAGAGCTTGTTGGCGAGTATAAAAATGCCATTGAAGCCAAAATGGGGCTCGCTTCTACCGAAATTGACCTTATATTTCTTGATATTGAAATGCCAATTCTCTCCGGATTTGATCTTTTGGACGATATTCAAAGAAAACCACAGGTAATATTTGTTACCGGAAAAACAAAGTACGCCTTTAAAGCTTTTGATTATGATGCGGTAGATTATTTAAGAAAACCCATTGCCAAAGATCGTTTTTTAAATGCAGTGCACAAAGCAATTACCAATTATAAGCTTAAAAATGAAGAAGGCTTTGACGATGAAGACTTTATTTTTGTAAAAAGTAATCTTAAAAAGCGAAAAGTATTTTTAAACGAGCTGCGCTATATTGAAGCTTTGGGCGATTACGTAAAATTGGTTACCGAGCACGAATCGCTGGTTGTACTTTCTACTATGAAAGCCTTTGAAGGGCTATTGCCGAGTGATCGTTTTCTAAGAATTCACAAATCTTATATTGTAAATTTAGACAAGGTTCAACGTTACAATAGCAAAACAATTGAACTGGATAAAGACCATTTACCTTTGAGCCGAAACCGAAAAGCCGAATTAATTGAAGCTTTGGCGGCTACCCAAAACGCTTAGTAATTATCTACATCTATTGTTATGCGCACGCTTGAAAATTCCTTTATAGCGTTAAAACTTCGCTGCACATTATCAATGTACTTCTTTGTTTTTTCCAAAGATTGATTTTTCGGAATTTTAACAAGCAGATTGTTTATATATTTATTTTTAATTCTTCCAATTGGCGGTGGTTCGGGGCCTAATACATTCTCCTTAAATGCAATTTCCAAAGCTTGCCCAAACCAGGTTGATGCCTTTTGAACCCGAGCGAGATTTTTATCTTTAAACGTTATCTTAATGGTCCTAAAAAATGGAGGGTATTTAAAATTATAGCGCTCCTCCATTTGTTCCTTGTACATTTCGCCATAGTCATTTACACTTACCTGTTTTAAAATTTGATGGTACGGATTGTAGGTCTGAATTAAAACTTTACCGCGTTTTTGGGTACGCCCTGCCCTACCCGACACTTGTTGCAGTAATTGAAAACTACGCTCATGCGCCCTAAAATCCGGAAAATTTAAAAGACTATCTGCATTCATTACCCCCACCAAACTAATATTCCTAAAATCCAATCCTTTGGCGAGCATCTGTGTGCCAACCAGAATATCTATTTCCTCATTTTCCAGAGCTTCAATTAGTTTGGAATACGCGTGTTTTCCTTTGGTTGTGTCCTGATCCATCCGTGCAACTTTATGGTTGGGAAAAAGCGATTTTAACTCGGTCTCAATTTGTTCGGTTCCGAAACCTTTGGTATCTAAAGTGTCGCTGCCACACGCCATGCAGCTTTGCATCATTGCCATATTATATCCGCAATAATGGCAGCGCAATTGATTTTTATGTTGATGAAATGTTAAACTCACATCGCAATTGGGGCATTGGGGCGCAACCCCACAAGTGGTACATTCAACTACTGGTGAAAATCCTCTTCTATTTTGAAAAAGAATAATCTGCTCACCATTGCTTAAAACTTCGCGTATTTCTTCGAGCAAACGATCGCTAAAATGGCCGGTCATTTGCTTTTTTCGCGACTTTTCCTTAATATCTACCAACTCAATTTCGGGCATTAATACATTGCCGTAGCGCTTTTTTAAACGAACCAACCCAAATTTTCCCGAATCGGCATTGTGATAACTTTCTAAGGACGGCGTTGCAGAACCCATTAACAACTTAGCTTTGTGATAATGCGCTAAAACTACAGCACTGTCGCGTGCATTGTAACGCGGGGAAGGACTAAATTGCTTAAAACTTGGTTCGTGCTCTTCGTCTACAACGATAAGACCGAGGTTTTTAAAAGGTAGAAATAATGAAGAACGCGCGCCAATAACAATTTGTGCTTTTGGTTTTTCTGCCAATACATTTTTCCAAACCTCAACCCGTTCATTAACCGAAAATTTTGAATGGTACACTGAAATCCGCTCACCGAAATATTTTTGAAGCCGAACGATTAATTGGGTGGTTAGTGCAATTTCGGGAAGCATATATAATACTTGCTTTCCTGAATTTATAACTTCTTCAATAAGCCGAACGTATATTTCAGTTTTTCCGCTGGAAGTAACGCCGTGCAATAAAACTACATTATTCTTTTTAAAAGATTCCTTTATTTCATTAAACGCTAATAATTGTGCTTCGTTTAAAGTTTTGATGTCTGTAGCTGCTTCGCCTGAAAATATAACCCGGTCTTGCTGTAAGTGGTATTCTTCTAAAATGCACTTATCTACTAAAGATTTCAACGTACTTGCAGAAGCATCGCTTTTCTTTTGAAGCACAGCTGCGCTAATTGGCTTTTTAGTTTGGCCGCTTAGCATAAAAAGATGCATTAACACCTCGCGTTGTTTTGGAGCACGGTTTAAGGTATCTAAAAGTTCGCGCAGTTTTTCTTCCGTAGCGTACACTGAAGCAAGTTTTATATAGCGTTTTAGTTTAGGTTTGTATTGTTCGTAAACCGTTTCTTCAACCTCAATAATATTTTTATCTAGTAATTTTTGAATTACAGAAACTATATTTTTTCTATCTAGAATAGCCCTGGCATCGTTAATGTGCAACGATGATTGGTGCAATAAAGCTTCGTATAAAATAAATTCGTCGTCGCTTAGGGATGATTCATCTAAAGGTTCGTTCGGAATAAGTTTTATAACGGTTTCGCTTTCTAACAAAAAAGCACTGGGAAGCGCCGCTTTTATTACTTCGCCCAAGGCACACATATAATAATTGGCCAGCCATTCCCAATGTTTCAGCTGCAAGGATGTTATTATAGGTGTTTCATCTAAAATATGGTCTATAGATTTTGTTTCGTATCCCACGGGCGCTTGGTTGTGTACCACTCTTACAATACCCGTATATACTTTAGATTTTCCAAAGGGAATTGCCACCCGCATTCCAGGTTTAAGAAATGCTGCCTCGTCTTTGTTCACGCTATAGGTGAATGTTTGTTTTAACGGAATTGGAAGAATTACGTCTATAAAATACAATGGAAAACTATTATTTATTAGTACTAAATATTAATTCTGAGTTGCGCAAAAGTTTAAAACCCCTTAAAATTTATTGTAGTTTCTTCGCGACTGGGTAAATAAAAAAGCCACCAAATTTGGTGGCTTAAAGATAGTATTTTTAATACTTTTTAATTAACTCGACTCCAAGTTTGTGTTCTTCCAAAAAGCGAGAAGCCCACGTAACCACGCACGTTTAATTTGTTTGCGCCGTCTAATTCAATATAGCATTTATAAACTTTTCCGTTGTTGGGGTCCATAATGGTACCGTCGTTGTATTCATCGCCGTCTTTTTCAAGACCTTTAATAATTACCAAACCTAAAATTGGCTTGCCTTTATCATCGCCTGGGCAATTATTACAAATAGCATTTTTTTTAGCAGGGTTTAAAATCTCTACTACTTTGCCGTAAATTTTTCCATCGTTTTTATAAATTTCAACTATAGATTTTGCTTCGCCGGTTTCATCGTCAATGGTTTTCCATTTTCCAGTTACATCTTGTGCGGTGGCCGTAATTACTGTTAGAGCAATAAGTGAGAAGGTTACAAGTATTTTTTTCATGATTTAAAATATTAGTTAGGTATTGAATTTTTTTTCTTTTAGTCGCTTTATTGAAATATTTAACTCGAAACCCAGCAACAAGAGGTTTGCGTTAATCCAAATATATAACATCAATATCAATAGTGCACCAATAGAACCGTATAACTCGTTGTAATTTGAAAAATTATTGATATAAACTCCAAAAAAGTAAGTTGTAAGCACAAATAATACCGTAGTGGTTACCGCTCCTATTGAAAAAAAGCGAGTAGATTTTCCTTCCTTGGTTCCGTAATAGTACAAGGTAGCTATTATTACATATAGCATTACTAGAAAAACAATAAATTGAAAGAACGATATCCAAAAGAGATCTGTGTCTATATACGCTTTTGATTGTAAATCGCGAATTATATATTCGCCATAGAGAATAACTCCAACTGAAGTTAACAACAACAATGCCAAGAAAATAGAAACCATTAAAGCTACTAAATACTGTCTAAAAAAACTTCGGTTTATGGTTACGTGAAACGAATATTCAAAAGCACTAAATATTGCATTTACACCATTTGCCGATAAAAATAGCGACAGAAAAAAAACAAAAGACAAAAGTCCCGCTCGCGGATTTACCGCTATATCTGCAATTATGGGATAAAAAAATTCGGTTGTTTGTGCGGGCAATAAAGCTTCAATAAATATTAAAAACCGCGACTGAAATCCGTCAATTGGAATCATCGGGATTAAGTTGAGTAACAACAACAGAAAAGGAAAAAGTGCCAGAAAAAAACTATAAGCAATAGAGCTGGCACGAGATGAAAAAGTTCCCTTTAAAATTCCAGTGCCGTAAATATCGAGGAGATTATACAACGAAAAATCGCCCAGGGCGGGAAGTTTAATCTCCTTGCTAAAACGTATTAAATCCCGAATAACAGGAATATTAATTTCCTTTTCTTCTTCTTGGTTCATTAAACAGCTTTTAGGCTCAAATCCATATTGTAAACCGAATGTGTTAAAGCACCACTGGAAATATAATCTACACCACATTCGGCGTATTTCCGTACGGTATCAAGGGTAATTCCACCGCTCGATTCCGTTAGGCATTTACCATTAATGCGTTCTACAGCCTTTCGGGTATCTTCATAATTAAAGTTATCTATTAAAATTCTATACACCCCCTCGCTCTCTAATATCTCATCAATTTCGTTCAGATTTCTAGCTTCAACAATTATTTTAAGATCTAAATGGCGACTCTCTAAATATTCCTTGGTTTTAGCAATTGCCTTGGTTATTCCGCCACAAAAATCAATATGGTTGTCCTTGAGCATAACCATATCATAAAGTGCAAAACGGTGATTTTCTCCCCCTCCAATTTTTACCGCCCATTTTTCCAAAGCCCGAATACCCGGGGTGGTTTTGCGCGTATCCAGAATTTTTGTTTTGGTTCCTTCCAACAATTTTACATAGCTATTTGTTTTGGTGGCAATGGCGCTCATACGCTGCATAGCATTTAGCACCAACCGTTCCGATTTTAAAATAGATTGCGACAAACCCGTAACATAAAAAGCTACATCGCCATATTTTACCGAGCTTCCATCCTCTATTTTAATATCGAGTTTTAAACCGGGATCTACATATTCAAATATTTGTCGGGCAAGTTCTACACCGGCAATAATTCCTTCATCTTTTACTAAGAGTTTTGCCGAGCCCCTAGCGTCTTCTGAAATGCATGCCAAAGAACTGTGATCGCCATCGCCTACATCTTCACGAATGGCATTGGCAATGATAATATCTATTTCTTTGTTGAATTGTTTTTCTGAAATCATAGCAAGGAAATTTCAGCTAAAATAACAAAAAGAGTTGGCAGTTTGCGTTTTCAGCAGCTAGTTATCTAAAAAGCTTTTTTTTACGCCACCCTTTGCAACATTAAAAAGGAACAACCAAAGCAATAATATCTTTGTATTTTTGAATTCTGAAATAGTTAAAATGAAAATTACATTACTGGCCATAGGAAAAACCGACAATAAACAATTGCAGGTTTTAATAGACGATTATACCAAGCGTTTGGGGTTTTATGTTTCGTTTGAAATGGAAGTGATACCCGATATTAAAAAAGCAAAAAATCTTTCCGAAACGCTTCAAAAACAGGCTGAAGGCGAAGAAATTTTAAAACGAATCTCCACGGCCGATGTGTTAATTCTACTTGACGAAAAAGGGAAGAGCCACACCTCCATTGGCTTTGCGAATTTTTTGCAAAAGAAAATGAATAGCGGTCTTAAAAACCTCGTCTTCGTAATTGGTGGGCCCTATGGATTTAGCGATGCAGTTTATGAACGCGCCAATGGTAAAGTTTCACTTTCATCCATGACCTTTTCACACCAAATGGTTCGACTTTTTTTTATTGAACAACTTTATCGCGGATTTACTATTTTGAGGAATGAACCGTATCACCATAAGTAGTGAGACTTGAGGTTTGAGATTTGAGATTTGAGATGTGAGATTTTATTTATGGTTTAGAATTTCAATTCCATTGACAATCTATGTAATCTGTTAGCATGTGGAATAATAGTCCTACGGCGATGATTCTTGTCTTTTTAAAAAATAATAAAACTACATATACTGCCATTGCCCAATAAGTGTGCAGCGGATGAAAGTTGATGCTACAGCGGCCTGGGTCAAAAATTGGGCTGGCCAAAAGATGATCCAGATCTACCAACATGGTTGCCAGCATTATGAGCCAAGCTTTTTTCCACTCTTTTCTGAAAAAAATATAAGCAATCAACCCTGGAACCAAAAAATGCAGGGCGTAATGTACAAACGTTTGGAGCATTTTACGGTTTTTAACAAAGATAAGTATTCATTTAATGTAGAAGGAAATTTATGAAGTATTGTAATTAAGCTCTTATCGATCTAAAGATCACTATCGGCGGAATGACGTTGGTAACCATGAAAATTTACTGCTCCTCCTCCCACCATTAACGAGCGGGACGCTCGCGCTAGCAAGGAAGAAAAGAAGAATTATTTCAATACTCTTTTTCTTTCTTAAGTCTTCCATCTGGATAATAAATTCTCCAGGTACCACTCTTTCTACCGTTAGTAATTTCACCTTCTTTTTTTAAGTAATATTTACAAAGCTTATTTGAAAATAAATAGCGTTTTGTATCTCTAATATAAATAAGGTGCTTACCAGATTCAAGAAATTCATACGTACTCAACGCAGTAGTTGAAATGTATTTCGTTTTAGATTCATAAAGTAGGTTCCCCTTTGAATCAAAACCTCTATGGAGCATTATATTTCCAAAAGCATCATAATCAGTCTCATTCCATTGCCCCCCTTTAAAATAGAGATAATGTTTTCCAGTCATAAATGAATATTCTTGGTTATTTTCAATATAATATGTTTGCCAACCAGTATTTCTTATTTTCCCATTGTTATATTTATGCTCAACTTTAATTGAGTCTGTAGCAGGTTTTATATTTTCAATTAAGTTTCTATAATCTTGTGAATATTGTGAATGAGCTAAAAACTGTACAAAAAATACTAAAAGAAAAATTATTTTCATCAGTTTAATGCTAAGTTCGTAATAACCTTCACTCCACCCCCTCAATCAAAACCCCCAACATTTCAATCGCGGCATCACTAATTCGGGTGCCTGGACCATAAACCGCAACAGCGCCGGCATCAAAAAGGTATTGGTAATCCTGCGCTGGTATTACGCCTCCCACAATGACCATAATATCTTCGCGACCGTACTTTTTTAAGGCTTCAATAACTTGTGGTACAAGGGTTTTGTGACCTGCAGCAAGGGAGGAAACGCCGAGGATGTGCACATCATTTTCCACGGCTTGTTTGGCGGCTTCGGCGGGGGTTTGGAAAAGGGGTCCGATATCCACATCAAAACCTACATCGGCATAGCCAGTGGCTACTACTTTGGCGCCGCGATCGTGCCCGTCTTGCCCCATTTTGGCAATCATAATTCGAGGACGGCGGCCCTCAAGCTCTGCGAACTTGTCTGCCATTTGTCTGGCTTTATCAAAACTTGGGTCTTTTTTCATCTCTTTGCTGTACACGCCGTTAAACGATCGTATTTGTGCCTTATACCTACCGAATTCCTTTTCCATCGCGCTGGAAATTTCACCCAAGGTTGCCCTGTGGCGCGCGGCTTCTACGGCTAAAGCTAATAAATTTCCCCGACCTGTTTTGGCACAGTCGGTAATATCTGCCAAAGCTTTCTTAACTTTTTCGCTGTCGCGGGTGGCTTTTATTCGCTCAAGTCGCTCAATCTGGGAGGTACGCACTTTTTGGTTGTCCACATCCAAAATCTGAAGTGGGTCTTCCTTCGCCAGTCTATATTTGTTAACACCAACAATAATGTCCTGTCCGCTATCAATACGCGCTTGCTTTCTTGCCGAAGCTTCCTCTATGCGAAGTTTGGGGATTCCAGCTTCAATGGCTTTGGTCATTCCGCCCAACTCTTCTACTTCTTCTATAAGTGCCCAAGCTTTATTTGCAATTTCGTTGGTAAGGTTTTCCACATAATAACTGCCCGCCCAAGGATCTACCGTTTTGGTGATATGAGTTTCAGTTTGAAGAAAAATCTGCGTATTTCGCGCTATTCGAGCCGAAAAATCTGTTGGTAGCGCAATGGCTTCATCTAATGCATTGGTATGCAACGATTGCGTTCCCCCAAAAACAGCTGCTGCTGCTTCAATAACAGTACGAGCAACATTGTTAAAGGGATCTTGTTCGGTAAGGCTCCAACCGCTTGTTTGGCAATGCGTACGTAACGAAAGCGATTTTTCACTTTTAGGGTTGAACTGTTTTACAATTTTTGCCCAAAGCATTCTTGCGGCTCGCATTTTAGCGATTTCCATAAAATGGTTCATTCCTATGCCCCAAAAAAAAGAAAGACGGGGAGCAAAGGTATCTATATCCATTCCGGCTTTTAACCCAGTGCGAATATACTCTAAACCATCTGCAAGGGTGTATGCCAGTTCAATATCTGCGGTAGCTCCCGCTTCTTGCATATGATAACCCGAAATGGAAATACTATTAAATTTCGGCATATTTTTGGACGTAAACTCAAAAATATCGCTTATAATTTTCATGGATGGTGTAGGTGGATATATATACGTGTTTCGCACCATAAACTCCTTTAAGATGTCATTTTGAATTGTTCCCGCCAAATCTTTTGGAGAAACGCCCTGTTCTTCCGCGGCAACAATATAAAAAGCCATAATAGGAAGCACGGCGCCATTCATCGTCATGGAAACGCTCATTTTGTCGAGCGGAATTTGATCGAACAAAATTTTCATATCCTCCACACTATCTATGGCTACACCCGCTTTGCCTACGTCGCCCTCTACTCTGGGATGGTCGCTATCATAGCCTCTATGCGTTGCAAGATCAAAAGCTACTGATAGCCCTTTTTGGCCTGCGGCAAGGTTTCTTCTATAAAAAGCATTGCTATCTTCTGCCGTTGAAAAACCTGCGTATTGGCGAATCGTCCAAGGGCGGCGCACATACATGGTTGAATATGGACCCCGAAGATTTGGTGCTATTCCGGCAACGAAATTTAAATGTTTAATACTAGCCGTATCTTCTTTGTCGTAATGCTTCTTAATCTCGATATCTTCAGCCGTCAAAAAGGTTTCAGACTCGCTATGTTTAGGTACATCCGTGTTCTTTTTTCCGTCGTCAATTTTTTTCAATTCTATGTGCTCTAAACTTCTCCTATCCATACTTGTTCAATACTTTCCCAACCCATAAATATTCCAAAACCGATTAATATTATTGAAATAATTACAATAAGCAAACGGAAATATTTATGAGATGATAATTTTTTATAACGAATGAGGAGTGCTAATCCGAGGACTATAAAGAGGACTCCTACTGCGGTACCTAATACTTCATTGTTCATAATTCTTGATTTAAACGTTGTTGTTCAGTGATTTCAGCAATTCTTTTTTCAACAATTGGGGCAATTAGGGTTTTTATCGGGTTGTGTTTTACAAAAGGGTAGAGTTCCAAATCGTCTTTCATCCGGTCGTTTTTGTTGGGATGGTAATTGGTACCCAACAATTTAATTTGGCCGCTATCAAAAAGCTCTTGTTCCTTTTCGGCACTTTTCTTAATTTTTTTCTGAATTATTCCTTCTTTTAATTGCTGAAGAAAGCCGCCGCCTTTTTCTATTTCTTTAAATAGTAGCAGTGCTTTTTCGGCAAGTTCATCGGTTAAACTTTCAATGTAATACGTGCCATCAGCGGGATTGCTTACGGCATCAAAGTAACTCTCGTGTTTTAAAATAAGCAATTGGTTTCGGGAAATCCGTTCGCCAAATTCGTTGCTTTTATGGTACAACGCGTCATAAGGTATGTTGTAAATCGTGTTTGCACCACCCAAAATAGCACTCATACATTCAGTTGTACTGCGCAGCAAGTTTACGTTAAAATCGTAAAGTGTTTTGTTGCGTTTGGATGGCGAGGCAATAATGTGGCAAGTTTCATTTGCGCCATATTCTTTTGCCAATGTTGCGTATAGTTTACGCAGGGCTCTAATTTTTGCAATTTCGAAAAAGTAGTTTGGACCTGTGGCAATTTTGAACGTAAGCAATGATCTCTGGACTGCGCTCGAGGTAATAGAAAAAAGGTTTAAGTATTCATTGGCATGAGCCAGTGCATAGGCCAATTGCTGAACAATAGTTGCACCTGCGTTTTGGTATAAACTTACATCTACTGCCAAAAGGTTTTGCGCCGAGTTTTCTTTATAAATACGGTCTAGAATTTCGTGGTCCGTTTTTAGATTATGGAACCAATTGCCAGTGCGGGACAGGTTTCCTATTATATCGAGATTGTAAAAAACCGTTGCCTTTTTTTCTGAAAAGAAATTGATTAACTTGTTGCAAAATGCTTCGGAAAGAAATAACATTTCAAAATATACGGTAACCTTTTCAAAAGGAAAGTTTTTAAAAACAGCGGCCGGTTCAAAATCTTTTGCTGCGGTAAAAAATATTGCCTCTGCGCCTCTGTTTACAGCATCTATAGCAATATTGTTGGCTATTTGCGCTTCATCGATAAATATTTTTTGGGCAATCTTCCACGAATTTGGCTGCCCGGGAATGGGCTGAAAATTTTCGTTACTATCATCTGCATGGTAAAAAGGTTTCACATTTATCCCTTCAGCGCTTTGCCAGACCAAGGTTTCGTTGTAGTCCGCACCCTTTAAATCGAACTGAATCTGCTGTTTCCACTGTTTTGCAGAAACCTCATCGAAATCTTCAAATAGAAATTTATTCATCGCTTTTCTTCTTTTTTGATGCTGTCTTCGTGTTCAATTATATAAATATCTTCGTTCTCTTTTTTTAAATAGTATTTCTCGCGGGCAAATTTTTCCATCTCATTGCTATCCTTCATTTTTTCGATAAAACTTTTATCGGTATTTATTTCGTTTTGATAAAATTCAGCATTGTCCTCCAAACCATCTATTTCATTGTCCAACTCACGATGTATAAGATACGAGTTAGCGTCGAAAAAAATCATCCAAACAATAAACAAGACTAAAATAAGCACGTATTTATTGCTTATAAATCTAAACCATTTGTTTTGTTTTAATTCAGAAAATTTCACGATTCGGAGTAACTAATTTTTTGATGAATAATACTTCTTATAACGTCTATTGCTACGGTGTTGTATTTATTTGTAGGAATAATAATATCTGCAAATTCCTTTGTTGGCTCGATAAACTGCAGGTGCATAGGTTTTAGCGTTGTTTGGTAGCGATGCAGCACTTCTTCCAAATCGCGACCTCGGGTGGCAATGTCTCGTTTTAATCTACGTATTAAACGTTCGTCGCTGTCTGCGTGTACAAAGATTTTAATGTCAAACATATCACGAATATCTGGATGCGACAAAATCAAAATTCCCTCTACGATTATTACCTTTTTAGGGTAGGTTGTAATTGTTTCGCCGGTTCTATTGTGCTCTACAAACGAATATACCGGTTGTTCAAAAGCATTTCCCTCCCTTAGTTTTTTTAGATGGCATACCAATAAATCGAAGTCAATGGCTTGCGGGTGGTCAAAATTAATTTCTGAACGCTCCTTCATGGAAAGATGGCTGGTATCGTGGTAATAGGAATCTTGCGAAATAACACACACTTCATCTACGGGAAGTTCTGCAACTATTTGGTCTACCACTGTTGTTTTTCCGCTGCCAGTGCCGCCAGCAATGCCAATTATAAGCATAGTTTTTAAGGTTTATACAAAGGTATAAAAAAAAGCCCCCGCACCCCCGATGGCAGAATTGAATTACACCGCATGATTTTCAATTTTTTATCTTTCATTACCGGTGCCATCTCTTTTTCTTTTTTATTTTTGAATACCTAAAGTCTCAAATGAAAACAATTCTGCTACATCCTTCCTATTTTCCGTCTATTGAACAAATGGCGGCAGTGGCTCAGGCTGAGAAAGTGGTTTTTGAAGTAGAAGATAATTACCAAAAACAAACGTACCGAAATCGCACTTTTATAGCCCACAGCAACGGAAAGTTGCTTTTAAATATTCCCATAAAACACAACAAAGCTGCCAAACGCCAAAAAACAAAAGAAGTAATTGTTGAAAATGATTTTCCGTGGCAGGAACATCATTGGCGAAGTTTACAAAGTGCGTACCGTACCTCCCCTTTTTTTGAATTTTACGAAGATGAATTGGAGGTTTTTTTTACCGAACCCGTTGGCCATTTGTTAGCGCACAATCTGAAAATTTTTGAATTTTTATGCGATATTATTGGCATTGAGGTTGAAGTTGCCAAAAGCACCTCATTCGAAAAAGTACCTGCCATTACCGATTTGCGTATTTTGGTAAATGCCAAGAGAAAATCTGCCTTTCAACCGAACACCTATACGCAAGTTCATCAGGCAAATCATCCCTTTTTGCCAAATCTTTCGGTTTTGGATTTGCTTTTCAATGAAGGACCAAATACGCTCAATTATTTAGAAAATGCCCAACTTCCCGCAAATTCTACCCCCGACAGCTAGCATTTACAAATTCTTATATTTTTCAAAAAGGCTACCACCCCACCGTTGCTTGAACCGCGTGGTGATCAGAAAATGTATTTTTTACAGTTTCAAAAGTTAGCACATCCAAACCTTCTGACGCAAAAATATAATCTATTCGCATCGGGAATTTTTCAAACATAAAGGTAGTTCCCAAGCCGTTGCCGCGTTCGCGGAATGCATCTTGCATACCGTCCTTTAACTTTCGATAGATGTACGAAAAAGGCGTATTGTTAAAATCGCCGCAGATTAGCACGTGATTGTTTGTATTTGCTTTATGCTCCAAAATAGAAGCAACTTGTTCCTGCTGTTTGTCAAACGCCAGCGAAACGCGTTTTCGGAGTTTTTCGTTGTCGCTTTCCTGCAAAAAACTCACCCGCGGTATAATGCCGAGGGATTGCAAGTGAAGACTATAAATTCTTATGGAATCTGTTCCTTTAATCACATCGGCGTAAAGCGTATTATTATAAGTTCCTTTAAAATCGAATGCCCCAGTATTTGCTAACGGATATTTAGAAAATATAGCGTGACCCAATTTGGCCTTTTCAGATTTAAAGTGAATATATTGAAACGGATATGCCGAAAAATTTATGCCATTGGGTTTGTAAAATTCCTGAATACAAACAACATCCGGATTTTGTTCCTCGAGCAAAGCTGAAAATGTTTTAAAGGCTTCACCATTTGTATCTTTTTCATACGCATTAAACAAGCGTACATTGTACGATAGCACTTTTAAAGTGTTTTTGTATTGCGAAGTATCACCCTGCGAAGAAACTTCATAAAAAACATTAAAGTAAAAGTACGAAATAACCAACACGGTAATCGACACAAAAAATCGTCTGCGCAATTGAAAAGCCCAATAAACGGCAAAAAGAATATTCAATATAATTAATAAAGAAACAAACAAGCTCAGTAATGCGAGTTCGGGGAATGTTTTTGGAGGTAGATAGGGCAGAATAAATGACACTAACAAAAGAAATGCCGTGAGCAGATTGCCCCAGTAAATCATTTTATTGAGAAACTTCCGCATGGATTACTCGTCTTTTCCAGCCTTAAAGAGAAAGTCTTTTTCCGCTTTGGTTAAACTATCGTACCCGCTCTTTCCAATTTTATCTAAAATGCCATCCACTTTTTTTTGATGTTCAGATTTAGACGCTTTAGACTTAGACTGAGTGGAAGCGGTTTTTGTGTTTCGGTGAACCGTTTTAAACGGTTTTTTACTTCTTGGTTTAAAGAAATTGGCAATCCAATCCATAAAGTTTTCAAACCATTTTCCTATATCGTTTCCTTTTGCCAATTGCACGGCATACACATATCCAAATATAGCGCCACCCACGTGAGCCATTAAGCCACCTGCATTTCCTGAAGAAGGTATTCGCACCAAATCCAAAAGAAATAAAACTAAAGCAATATGCCAAAGTTTTATGGTGAAGGTAAAAATACGCACCTCGGTATTTGGCGTGTAAGTAGCTATAAAAACCATAATTGCAGTTACAGCGCCCGAAGCCCCAATTAAAAATCCCCGGCTCTGCGCAAAAGCAGGAAAGAGATTATAAGCTATTACAAAAAGCAAACCGCCAAAAAGCGCACCCAGTAAATAAATAGTGAGCAGTCGTTTACCGGTAAATAAGTTTAAAACAAATTGCCCGAACCAATACAACCACAGCATATTAAACAAAATATGTAAAAACCCATAATGAAGAAAGCCGTACGTAATTAACGTCCACGGACGAAACAAAAGGGTGTCAAAATCATCGCTCAATACAAACCAACGCGTGGCATATTGTGGGCTCATATTTAAGATAAATGACCCTAAATAAACCAATAGATATACCACTACATTTATTACAATGAGCTTCACCAAGATATTGGCGGTTTTGTATTTATATGATAGACTGGTTGCTGCCATAGTTAATTCCAACGATGGTTATCAAAACTGTTCTTTTTCCAGTACCAAGCCATCACAAAACCGAAGAGCGCGCCACCAATATGCGCCCAATGCGCTATACCAGTTGGTGTTCCTGTAATTCCAAAAATTACATCCAATAAAATAATGCCGGGAATAAAGTACTTTGCTTTTATAGGAATTGGCAAGAAAATAAGCATTAATTCAACGTTTGGAAATAGCAATCCAAAAGCGACCAAAACACCATACACCGCTCCCGAAGCTCCTAAGGCCATTCCGTTATATGTATTATACATGCCCTGTATAGTATCTTGCGAAACAAAATCTAAAATTGAAGTATTATACCTCCCAGTGTTCAGGAGTTCCATAATTTGTTCTTGGCCCATTCCGGCACTTAGCAGCGCCTCCATACCGCTGTGCAATTGGTAGTAATTCACCAAACTATAAATCAAAGCCGAACCTAGCCCCGCCGAAAAGTAAAAAAACAGGAACTTTTTTTGCCCCCAACGCATTTCCAAAGGCGAACCAAAGGCCCAAAGTGCATACATGTTAAAAAGTATATGGAAAAAATTGGCATGCATAAACATGGATGTCACTGGTTGCCAATACTGGAAGCTCGGATTTTCAAAATAGTATAAAGCAAAAAGTCGCTCTGCCACGCCCCCAGTAAATTGCGAGCCTATAAAAAAGAGGACATTAAGAATTAGTAAAAATTTTACAGTATCGGTTATTCTTCCCATTTACATAAATTTTTTATCGAGATCACTCACATCAAGTGTGGTGAAAACAGGCTTGTTTGTTGGGCTAACGGTTGGTTCTTTACAAGCAAAAAGTTGATTGATTAAATGCTCACGTTCTTCTTTATTTAAGGAAACACCAGATTTAATTGCCATACTCGCCGCCATTGATTTTGCCAACATATCGTTCTGGCTAAATCCAGTATCGGGTACTTCTTCTTTAATATCGTGCACCAATTGGCTAAGCAAATTTACAACATGGCTCTCTAGTATTTGTACTGGAATACCACTTATCTCAATAGTTTCATCTTTTAATTCTGAAAAAATAAAACCTGTGTGCTCCAGTTGTTCCCGTACTTTTTCAATAATGGCTACATCGGGTTTGGAAAAATGTAACTCCAACGGAAACAATAATTGCTGGCTAACAGCTTCTTTTACCGTTATATTCTTTAGCAACTCTTCGTATAAAACACGTTGGTGCGCCAAGTTTTGATGAATAACCATCATTCCGTTTTTCAACGGGCTTACAATGTATTTATTTTGAAGTTGCAGGGTTACCTGTCCTGTCTCGGTTTCTTTACTTTCAAAAATACTTCCGGTTACTTCTTCACTTTCAAATTCCATTTCCATTTCGGCTTCGGTGGAGGACCGCAGGCCAGATGGGTGTGCATGGCCGGAATCATCTTTTAATCCCACGTAAAGCGATTCCCACGAAGGTGATACCTCTCTTTTAAACGGAAATTTAATATTGCCCTGCTTAGCCCTTTCCTGAAACGGATTAAAATCTCTATCCACTTCTATGGAAGGTGCCGTGGGCGATTTTTTGCTGTATTCGTACGGCGTGTCAAAGCCTTTATCTCTTTCAAAATCTAATACTGGCGCGATGTTAAATTGCCCTAAACTGTGTTTAACCGTAGCGCGTAGCATAGCATAAATAGCATGCTCATCATCAAATTTTATTTCGGTTTTTGTTGGGTGTATATTTATATCTATAGAATGCGGATCTACCTCCAAAAATAAAAAGTAACCAGGATGCACGTCGTTTTTCATCAAACCTTCAAAAGCCGATGAAACGGCGTGGTGTAGATATGGGCTTTTTATAAAGCGGTCATTCACAAAAAAAAACTGCTCCCCCCTACTCTTTTTACTGTATTCAGGTTTCATTACAAAACCTTCAATTTTAATTATTTCGGTTTCTTCGCTTACGGGTACCAGCTTTTCGTTGGTTTTGCTTCCGAAAATATGAACAATCCGTTGCCGTGAATTTGAAGCAGGAAGGTTAAAAACATCGCTTCCGTTGTGCAACATCTGAAAAGACACCGTTGGATGCGCCAAAGCCACTCGATGAAATTCGTCAATAATATGGCGTGTTTCTACGGGATTGCTCTTTAAAAAATTTCGTCTGGCGGGAATATTGTAAAATAGATTTTTAACCGAAATAGTAGTCCCTTTTGGCACCACTGCCGGATCTTGCGAAACAACCTTGCTTCCTTCAATTGTAAGGTGGGTTCCTATTTCTGAAGTATCGGTTCTTGTTTTTAGCTCAACATGGGCAATTGCCGCGATAGATGCCAACGCTTCGCCACGAAACCCTTTGGTGTGAAGGTTGAAGAGATCTTCAGCCGATTTAATTTTTGAAGTCGCATGCCGTTCAAAGCTTAAACGGGCATCGGTAATACTCATTCCCGAGCCGTTGTCTGTAACCTGTACAAGGGTTTTTCCCGCGTCTTTTACAACCAAAGTAATGTCCGTCGCTTTTGCGTCAATGGCATTTTCGAGCAGCTCTTTCACTACCGAAGCGGGTCGCTGAACAACTTCCCCAGCTGCAATTTGATTCGCAACGTGATCTGGTAATAACTCAATAATGTCTGCCATTAAAATTTATGCGTAGAAAATAGATAAATCAAAATCGATAATAAAGAGAAATAGAAGCACTAAAATAGAAATTATAATGAGCAACCTTCTGTTTGCGTTTCTGTCTGAAGATTGGCGCAAATCTGCCCATGCGGTTATAAATTTTCCCTTTAAACCTTTGTTGTCGCCAACCGTGGTTCTAAACTCATCAAATTTATGCCCCATGGAAAAAGGGCTACCATCACCGTCATACTCATAATGACGTGGTTTGTAGCTATACTTCTTATTTTTTCGCTTGCTTATAAGTCCCATAATTGTCGTGCTTCAAAGTTACAGAAAATAGAGTGTTTTCTAAAACGTTTCCGAAGCTTGTTTTAAACAATTACTGTACCATTGTCGGTTGTCGGGTGTCGGGTGTCGGTTGTCGGGTGTCGGTTGGGTGAGAAATAAGGAATTTTGAAATTCTTTGAAGTAAACTAAATTACTACATCGAGTTACTCAGAGAAAAAAAATTAATTTCTGACTTCTCCATTTCGCACTTCCAATTTAGTATTTAAAATGTCGATTCCTTCCGCAGCTGTGCCATTTTAATTGCTGCAATGGCAGCTTCCGTGCCCTTATTGCCGTGTTTACCGCCACTTCGCTCTATGGCCTGTTGCATAGTATTGTCGGTAAGTACGCAAAAAATTACGGGTATATTGCCTTGAACGTTTAAATCTTTAATGCCTTGGGCCACGGCTTCACAAACGTAGTCAAAGTGTTTTGTTTCGCCCTGAATTACGCTTCCTATTGCAATTACGGCATCCAGCATATCGTAACTCTCCGTTATTCGTTTGCAGCCGTAAATTAGTTCGTAGCTCCCAGGCACATTCCACCGTACTATATTTTCGTTTATAGCGCCACAATCTTTAAGCGCATCAAAAGCACCTTGAAACATACCTTCGGTAATGTCGTGGTTCCATTCTGAAACAACAATCCCAAACCGAAAGTCTTTCGCGTTTGGGATTGTGTTTTTATCGTAAGCCGATAAATTTGTATTTGCTGTAGCCATTTATTTTTTCATTGCCTCGGCACGCCCGGTATAAATTTCGGCTTTTGAAGCCTCGGTTGCCTTTGGATATTCGTCTGCTATTTTTTTGAAGTGCGCCAAAGCTTTATCATTTTGATTTAAAGCCATTGCTGCAATACCTGCCTTTAAAAGAAAGCGTGGCGTTGTAAAATCATTAGTGCGCATTTTGGCTGCTTCTTCGTAATATTTTAAGGCGTCTTCGTTTTGACCCAATTGTACAAATGCATCGCCAATAGCACCTTTTGCCAATGGAGCCAATATATCGTCATCGCTGCTAAATTTGTCTAATTGCGCAATGGCCTCCTGGTATTTGTTGGTGTTTAAATATGCCATTCCAGCGTAGTAATGCGCCAAATTTGCGGCATCCGTACCACCGTAGTTTTCAATAATATCTAAAAACCCATACTTGCCCTCGCCCCCTTGAAGCGAAAGATTGTAAAGCGAATCTTTAGCCGGAGCGGTTAAAGCTTGTTCCCAATAGCTCTGCGCTTGGAACATTTCGTTCATTGCCTCTGTTTCCTTTGGGCCCTTAATGTATTGATCGTATGCAAAATAACCCAACACACAAACTGCTACCACAATAATAAAAGCTAAAATGCCTTTTTGATTTTTTTCTACCCAAGCTTCGGTTTTAGATGCGCCTTCATCCAGCGTGTTAAAAACTTCTGCTGTTGTACTGTTTTCTTCTAGCTGTGCATTCTTATCAGCCTTTGTAGTTGGTTTGCCTCCGCGTTTTTTGTAGGTTGCCATAGTGTTACTATAATTTATTAAGATTCCCGCCTTCGCGGGAGTGGCGCAAAAATAAAATTTTTAATGGAATTTGAAAGGATAATATTTCTTATTTTTTAATAATTTGCAAAGCGGTTGTACATCGTTGTTACGCTGCCAAAATTATAGAAATAACACCGCATTAACAGCAACAAATATTAAAAGTAACGTTCACCCAAGGCAAAATCGCGCTAAAGCTTGTATTTTTGCTGTCCTTAAATTATTTTCATAATCAATTTTTTAATAATTTTTGTCCATCGCCGTAAGTGAAAATGTCTTATGGTACTTTTTATATGATTTTACAAAAACTATCCTTACTCAACTATAAAAATTTTGAATCTGAAACGTTTCAATTCGACCCAAAAATAAATTGTTTTGTGGGCAATAATGGCGTAGGAAAAACCAATGCACTCGATGCTATCTATCATCTTTCCTTCGGAAAAAGTTATTTTAACCCAATAACAACCCAAAATATTAAACACGGCGAAGAATTTTTTGTAGTTGAAGGCTTGTATGAGAAAAAAGAAAGTCCCGAAAAAATTGTGGTAAGCGCAAAAAAAGGGCAGAAAAAGATTATAAAGCGCAACGGGAAAATTTACGATAAATTTAGCGAGCACATAGGTTTTTTACCATTGGTGATTATTTCGCCCGCAGACAGAGATTTAATTATTGAAGGTAGCGACACACGCAGAAAGTTTATTGACGGCGTAATTTCGCAGCGCGATCCGGATTACCTAAACACCTTGCTTAAGTACAACAAAGTGCTGGCCCAGCGAAATTCCTTACTAAAATATTTTGTAGCCAACCACACGTTTAATCAGGATACAATTGATATTTACAACGAGCAACTTCATAATTTTGGCACTTTAATTTTTGGGAAGCGTATCGCGTTTTTAGAAGAATTTCTACCTATCTTTTTAAATCGATACAAATCTATAAGCAGTGGCGAGGAAAGTATAAATTTGGTGTATGAAAGTCAATTGCAGGAAAACGATTTGCTATCCCTTTTAGAAAATAATATTTCAAAAGACCGATTTTCACAGTACACCAATTTCGGGATACACAAAGACGATCTAGTCTTTGAGATTGACGGACATCCCATTAAAAAATTCGGCTCTCAGGGTCAACAAAAGTCGTATCTTATAGCTTTAAAGTTGGCTCAGTTCGATTTTATAAAAAATCATTCAAAAACTAACCCGATTTTGCTATTGGATGATATTTTTGATAAATTGGACGAAACTCGGGTGGAGCACTTAATCTCCTTAGTGGACAATGAAAATTTTGGGCAGCTATTTATTAGCGACACCCACGCAGAACGTACAGAGGAAGTAATAAAAAAAGTGCATCAAACTTATAAAATGTTTCCACTTAAAAGTTAATTGTTAATTATAAAGCTTGGCGTCTTTGCGTGCTATTTTTTCTCGCAAAGTCGCAAAGACGCTACGGCGCAAAAAAAATGTAAAAACTATGAGCTATAAATTCACATTTTTAATAATTGCAATGTTTTTCCTTTCCTGCGAAAAACCAAATCCGGAAGCACAAAAACAGAACCTCAGCGGGTATTGGGAAATTAAATCCGTTAAAATGCCCGATGGCGAAAAGAAAGAATTCACTATAAACACTGTGGTGGATTATATTGAAATAAATGGTAATAGCGGCACGCGCACAAAGGTATCGCCAAACTTTGACGGAAGTTTTACAACCAATGGCGATTCTGAAAACTTCACCTTAAAAATTGAAGAAGACAGTTTGCGAATGTATTACAAAACTCCTTTTGACGCATGGAAGGAAACGGTGATTTCAGCAAAAGATAGCATGCTAACTGTTGTAAATAGAGATAATAAAATTTACACATATTCAAAATTCAAAAATTTCAATTTAGAGAGTCCAACGATTGATTATTCACAACCGGGACCTGATAACTCAAGACTTTAAAATGGCAAAACGACACGCAGAAAACATATCAATTGGAGACGCATTAAAAGAGTTTATAGGAGCAAATCGTTTAGACAAGGGCTTAGACAAAGTAAATGCAAAGGAAGCCTGGGATACGGTTATGGGCGTGGCTATTTCAAAATACACGACCGACATTAAATTAGATCGGGAAACGTTGTATGTTCAACTTTCCTCTTCGGTTTTGCGGGAAGAATTGAGTTATGGGAAAGAAAAGATAATCAAATTACTCAATGAAGAATTAAGGAAGGAATTGGTTAAGAAACTGGTTTTACGGTAAAAAAAAAGACCTGTCAGGTTTTCCTCCTATGCAAAAAAGCAATGAAGTACAAGAGAAAACCTGATAGGTCTAAAATAAAAAAAAGTTTATAAACGCTTAAAACATTTCACGTCCTGCAAAATGAAAAGCACCTTCAATTGCTGCATTTTCATCGCTGTCACTGCCGTGAACAGCATTTTCACCAATAGACGCTGCGTATAATTTACGGATGGTACCTTCGGCTGCATCTGCAGGATTGGTAGCTCCAATTAATGTACGGAAATCCTCAACTGCATTTTCCTTTTCAAGAATTGCTGCAACGATTGGTCCGCGGGTCATATATTCAACCAATTCGCCATAAAATGGGCGTTCACTGTGCACTGCGTAAAATGCTTGGGCATCTTGCGTGGTCATGTGCGTAAGTTTCATCGCTACGATTCTAAAACCGGAAGCATTAATTTTTTCAAGAATGGCGCCAATGTGTCCTTTTTCAACGGCATCTGGCTTTAACATTGTAAATGTTCTGTCTGTTCTCATTTTGTTTTTTAAAATTTCGGCAAAAGTACTATTAATAGTTTAAAGCCCAAAGTTAAAAGCTTAAAGATAACTTCACTTAAAAGTTTAATTCCCCCCAAATTCTCTCTTTGGAGGTAAAGGGGCTTTTCGTATCTTCGCCCCCTATGAAAAAAGATACCGCTCAGCTTGTTGATAAACTGCTTGCTTCACCACAAAAAATAGTAATTGTGGGACATAAAAATCCAGATGGCGATGCAGTAGGGTCGTGTTTGGGACTTTCTTTTTTTCTGAAAAGTTTAGGCCATAGCGCTACCGTTATTATGCCGAACGATTTTCCAGATTTTCTGAAATGGCTTCCGGGTTGCGAAGAAATTGTTATTTATGAAAAAGATGTTCAGAAAACCAACGATATATGTAAGGCTGCCAATTTAATTTTTACCTTAGACTTTAATAGTTTAGATAGAGTGGGCGGCGAGTTACAAGCAGTTTTGGAAAACGCATCGGCAAAATTTGTAATGATAGACCACCACCAGCAGCCCGCAGATTATGCCGTAGCAACCTATAGCGATGTAAAAATGAGTTCCACTTCCGAAATGGTTTATCATTTTATGGATGCGTTGGGGAAGGCCGAAAATCTGTCTGATAACATTGCCATAAATCTATACACTGGTATAATGACAGATACCGGTTCATTCCGTTTCTCTTCCACAAGTCCAACCACACATAGAGTGGCTGCAAAATTAATTGAAGCTGGTGCAGAGAGTGCAATTATAAACCAAAATGTTTACGATACAAACAGCCCCGAACGCATGAAACTTTTGGGAGTGGCTTTAAACAATCTGGTAATTTTGCCCGAATTGCACACGGCATATATAACCCTTACCCAAAAAGATTTGGACGATCACCATTTTAAAAAAGGCGATACCGAAGGATTTGTAAATTATGCCTTATCTGTAAAAGGTATAAATTTCGCGGTCATATTTATTGAAAATAAGCAGGAAAGCATTGTAAAAATTTCGTTTAGAAGCAAAGGTAAATTCTCGGTGAACGATTTTGCGCGCAACCATTACAGCGGCGGAGGCCATATTAACGCTGCAGGCGGTAAAAGTTCGCAAGACCTTAACAAAACCATAAACGAATTTATTAGTATCTTGCCACGATATAAAAATGAACTCACAGATGCTTCATAAGCTGTTTTATAGCACATTATTTTTTGTTTTAATAATTTCGTGTAAAAGCCCGGAAGCTCGGCGTCCAGTGCAAAGTGCATCAGGTACTTTTATTAAGGAATCTGCAGAGCGAAACAAAAAAATCTACGACGAAGAGAAAAGTTATATCGAAAAAATAATGGCTCAAGACTCTACCACAGATTATATTTCGTCTGAAAACGGCTTCTGGTATTACTACAATAAAAAAGATACTACAAATACCGAAATGCCAGATTTAGGCGATATCGTTAAATTTTCTTACAATATTAAAGACTTTAACGGGAGCGTAATTCTTTCAGAACAAGAAAATGGCATACAACAATACAAGATAGACCAAAGTAACCAAGACCTAATTTCTGGTGTTCGTGAAGGTCTAAAACTTATGAAGGAAGGTGAAATTGTAACCTTTCTTTTTCCTTCCTATAAAGCTTTTGGCTATTATGGGATTGAAGCAAAACTCGGCACCAATATACCGGTGCAGAGCACAATTACTTTACATTCAATAGAACAATCAAACTAAAATTAATTTTAAAAGGATGAAAAAACTAACATTTTTATTTTTATTGCTTACCCTTGCGTTTGCCTCTTGTCAGGAAAAATATCCCGAACTTAAAGATGGCGTTTATGCCGAATTTATTACCAACAAAGGAACATTTGTTGCAAAACTTAAAAATAATACCGCCCCCCTTACGGTTTCTAACTTTGTAGCTTTGGCAGAAGGCACCAACGGTATGGTGGACTCACTTTACAAAGGAAAGCGCTTTTACGACGGCCTCACTTTTCACCGTGTTATTAAGGATTTTATGATTCAAGGTGGCGATCCAAAAGGCGATGGTTCCGGAAATCCAGGATATGCCTTCCCCGATGAGCCCAACGATTCAATTCATTTTACGGAAAAAGGATTATTGGCAATGGCCAATTCGGGCCCAGATACAAACGGTAGTCAGTTTTTTATTACATTAAAAGAAACGCCGTGGTTAAATGGTCGCCACACTATTTTTGGTGAAATTGTTTTAGGGCAGGAAGTTGTGGACTCTATAGGAAATGTGGAAACCGAGAAACCTGGCGACAAACCTAAAGAGCCCGTAATTATTGAAACAGTGAATATTATTAATAAAGGAAATGTAAAAGTTCCTTATTTCACTGAAGAAATGGCGCGACTGGAAAAACAAAAGAAAGAAAAAGAGGAGCGCATCAATAAAGTAGCAGCGCAAAAAGCCGAAGAGCTTAATGCTCTTGAAGCAAAAGCAGATTCGCTTCCTTCGGGCGTTAAAATATATTTTAATGAAAAAGGAGAAGGCCCACAACCCAAGGAAGGAGATAAAATTTTAATGAATTATGCAGGGTTTCTTTCAGACGGCCATATGTTTGACTCAAACATTCTTGAAAACGCCGAAAAGTTTGAAATGGTAAATGAAATGCGAAAAGCTGCCGGACAGTACGTCCCAGTTCCTACAGATTATAGCACGGAGGCAAAATTAATTCCAGGTTTCCGCGAAGGTCTTTTAAATATGAAGGTTGGCGATAAAGCAACCATTTTTATCCCTGCCCATTTAGCTTACGGTAAAAGAGGAATTCCAGGAGTAATCCCTCCAGATTCTGAATTGATTTTCGAGCTTCAAATTGTTGAGATTACAGAGTAAGTATTTAACTTCTTATAAATGAAAAGAGGAACCAGTTTTTAATTGGTTCCTCTTTTTTTTGTAAAAAATATCTTATTTTAAGTCCCACTAAACTATCTTTAAAGAAAAATATGAAAAAAAAATATTCTATTTGTAATTTTAATTTTGACGTTCAATGTTTATTCTCAACTTGAATGTGGCACTTCCGGTGATAGTCTTTAATGATACTACAAAAACTTCATCTCCACCAGATATTTCTACTCCTCTTTGCGTGAATATTTCATTTCATATTGTACGAAACTCAAATGGGAGTGGAGGTTTCCCATCCCAGAGTCTGGAATATATTATAGATAATCTTAATGCAGTTTATGATCCATTTAATATTTATTTAAATAACAATGGATTCAATTATATAAATAGCTCTACATATTATAATTTGAATGATATAAATTACGATAATCTTGTTCAAACTAATAATGATCCAAATGCAATAAATTTTTATCTGGTAAATTATGCGTCTTTCAAAGGAAAAGCTGGTATTTTAAGTAACTATCTGGTAGTGGTTAATCAGTATGCGCTAGAAACAACGGCTGCACATGAATTGGGTCATTCCTTAAATCTTTTTCATACGCATCACAGCTCAACTTGTGAAACTCTTAACGCATGTGCAGAAGCTATTAATGGTACTAACTGTACAATATGTGGTGATTATATTTGTGATACGCCCGCCGATCCTTGTCTCTTTAATCAAGTTAATTCAAACTGTGTATATATCGGCGGCGGTGGATATAGTCCAGATACAGGAAATACTATGTCCTACTCTTTAGAACAATGCAGACAAACAATTCATTTCAAACGTAATTTGGGAAAAAGTATCAGGACAAGGAACCATTTCACAGAATCAAAATCTTATTTCTGCACATGTAGCAGGTGGAGCCAATCCTTGGATTTTAAATGCAAAAGCAACGGTTACAAATTCATGTGGGACTTTTATAAAATATTTTACAGTAGGAGGTGGAGGTAATCCTCCTTGTCTAAATGATTTTTCATATCTAAAGGAAAGTGATGATATTTATATATTAAACCTTAATCCTTGTGAAGAAAATGAAGAAGAACCAAATCGAAATGAATTTAAAATAAAGACAATGGTTTTCGACATATACGGAAATGTAGTTCTTCAAACATTTACAAATAAAATTAATACCTCACGGTTTAAACCTGGCATTTATATAATTAAAACTCAAATAAATAATGAAACAATTACAAAAAAAATCATCAAGTAGATTGAAATATTGTATCTTTCTTAATTTGCTATTATTTCTTACTTACAATAGTAGTTGTCAGAAAAATGATGATAGTGGTGTAAGGAACTCTTTAATTGGCTCTTGGCAATTAATGGAGATATATGGTAGTGATGGTTCAAATTTTCCAGAGTGGTACCCAATTGAGAATGGATATATTTATAATTTCAAGGATAATAATATAATCACTTCAAATAAATTTACATGTAATGGAGTGTGGACATTTAACTCATCCACTAATATTAATATTACGTTTGACTGTCCGGAGGCTGGGTCAATCGGAGATTACGATGTGACCTTTGAAGGAGGTAATTTAATATTGACACCTAACCCAACTCCGTGTGATGAAGGATGTGCAGAAAAATTTAAAAAATTGACAGAATAAGGTAACCTGTGTAATCTTAAAAGAAAGAGGAACCAGTTTTAAATTGGCTCCTCTTTTTTATTGTGAATTACAAATCTCGACTTAAATGAAACCCGACTGATTATTTTAAATGCTATTATAAAATTAATCTGAATCTGTATTGGTTCGTGCAACGAAGTGGTCGTGACTCTTGGTTCTATTTCTTCGGAATGTTCTTTAAAATTTCCAAAACAAAATCCCAATATTTTTGCGCAGATGAAATGCTAGCCCGCTCATCGGGAGAGTGTGCTCCTTTAATGGTTGGTCCAAAGGAAATCATATCCATCTCTGGATAATTCTGACCTAGAATACCACATTCCAATCCAGCGTGGCAAGCTGCTACGTTCGCCTTTTCACCATTCATCTTTTGGTAAAGGCTATCTAAAACCTTCAAAATTGCGCTGTCCATATTTGGTGCCCAACCCGGATAATCGCCAGCTAGCTTCACTTTGTAACCTGCAAGTTCAAAAACTGAAGTTAGCGCATTCGCTAAAACATCTTTTGAAGATTCTACAGAGCTACGCGTTAAACATTCCACTTTAATAGTTCCATTTGAAACCGAAACTTTTGCAATGTTATTTGAAGTTTCCACCAAATCTTCAATATCCGGACTCATTCGGTAAACACCGTTATGCGCGGCATTCATCGCATTCAAAAAGTTTTTTTGATCTGCCTCGGCCATTGTTTTTTTGAAAGCCTCACTGCTTTTTTCAGCAGTAATGGTCAAATTTTCTTCCAAAGATTTGTATTCGGATATAATATCATTTTTTATTTTTTCAAAAGCTGACTTAAACTCTTCTTCCGAAGTAACTACAACTTGCGCCACACTTTCACGAGGAATGGCATTGCGCAGGCTTCCGCCCTCTAATTTTGCCAGTTGCATAAAATCGTTAGTGGCAAATAGTACGCGATTCATTAGCTTATTTGCGTTCCCCAACCCTTTAATAATATCCATACCACTATGGCCGCCGTTTAGTCCTTTCACTTTAATTATAAAAGGAGAAGCATTTTGTGGTGAGTCAATTTCCGAATAGGTGCCTGTTGCAGTAATATCTACGCCACCCGCGCAGCCTACACCTATTTCATCGTCCTCTTCGGTGTCGAGATTTAAAAGTATGTCGCCTTTTAACAAACCACCTTTTAGGCCTTTAGCGCCGGTCATTCCGGTTTCTTCATCTATAGTAAAAAGGGCTTCAATTGCGGGATGCTCAATTTCGTTACTTTCAAGAATAGCCATTATGGTTGCAACCCCCAAACCGTTATCGGCGCCAAGGGTTGTGCCTTTTGCGCGAACCCAATCACCATCCACATACATCTCAATTCCCTGAGTGTCAAAATTAAAGTTGGTATCGTTATTTTTTTGGTGAACCATATCCAAGTGGCTTTGCAGGACGACCATTTTTCGGTCTTCCATTCCCTGGGTTGCGGGTTTGCGGATTATCACGTTGCCCACTTCGTCTTCAATAGTTTCCAAGCCTAGATTTTTTCCAAAGTCTTTCATAAACGCAATCACGCGTTCCTCCTTTTTTGAAGGGCGTGGCACGGCGTTTAGATCTGCAAATTTGTTCCAAAGCGCTTTGGGTTTTAGGTTTCTTATTTCTTCGTTCATAGTTTATAATTTGTATTGTGAAATTTTTTCGCCTCGAAGTCAAGAATAATTAAGTTTTGTTAATCAGGCATTTCAGCGAAATGCATTTTTCCGTAACATTGAATAGAAAAATATTCGTGTATTCGTGGTCAAGTAATCGCAAAATTACAGTTTTACAACCGCTATAAAAATTATGTTGGGAAAGAATTACTTTGTAAGTTTGAAATATGCAAAAAAGAACTGCGCTAATTCTTGCGCTCCTGCTTCCTGTTCAGATAATTTTACTTCAAATTCTGAAACATTTCCCAGAATTTGTAGAACAATATTATAGTTTGGGCCTTTACCCCATACTTTCAAAAATCTCGCGCTATCTTTTTGGGTGGATTCCTTTTTCGGTTGGCGATTTGTTTTACTTACTAATTATAATAATGGCTCTTCGCTGGCTCTATAAAAATGTAAAACGACTTAAAACCGCTACCCTACCATTTTTTGTTGATATTCTTGCGGCCGCTTCCATAGTGTATTTTATGTTTCACATTCTATGGGGCTTTAATTATTACAGATTGCCATTGCACAAATCGTTAAATCTGGAAAGCGATTATACTACCGAACAGCTTTTTAATACTACCATTCGCTTTATTGATAAAAGCAACAAAATGCACCGCGCTCTAGGTTATGCCGATAGCGTGAAAATTGACTTACCCTATTCGCAAAAGGAAATTTTTACAAAGACCTTAAACGGTTATCAAAATTTGGAAAAAGAATTTCCGCAACTCGCCATCTCGCCACGAAGCCTTAAAAAAAGTGGTTGGAGTTTGGGTCTTACCTATATGGGGTACAGCGGTTATCTCAACCCTTTTTCGGGTGAAGCTCAAGTAAATAATTTAATTACAACCTATAAATTTCCAGTAGTTGCGTGCCATGAAGAAGCACACCAAATAGGGTATGCCGCAGAAAACGAAGCCAATTTTATTGCCACGCTTTCCACACTACACAATGACGATCCGTACATACAATATGCCGGATATATTTTTACGCTGCGCTATTTAATTAATGAAATAGCACGAAGAGACGAAGCAAAATATTATGACCTTTTAACCACCATAAATCCAGGAATTCTGGCCAGTTATAAAGAGATGCGCGATTTTTGGGAAAGTTATGAAAACCCATTTGAAAATTTTTCGAAAATATTTTGGGATAATTTTTTAAAAGCCAACAACCAAAGCCGCGGTATTATGAGTTATGATTATATGGTAGCTTTGGTTGTAAATTATTTTGAAGATAAAAGGTTGTAAAATCGAAATCGAAACTCAAATCGAAACTCAAATCGAAATCAAAAAACGTACTCTAGCGTCTAAAATCTCAAGTCTAACGTCTCAGGTTTCACCTCTATTTTACATATTCTGCTTCAGCCGGTTTTGCAAAAACAGATGCATCGAGCATCGTTTCGGTGGCGGTTACTTTATCAAATTTTATATCCATCTTTTTTCCTTTTGGCTTGCCGTTTTCAACATTATACCAAACCATTTTTTCAGGTAGTAAAAGTCCGTTTACTTCTTGCCATTTGTCGTATTTTATATAGTGCCAATCGTCGCTTTTCTTTTGATCCTTAAACGTTACAGTATATGCCAACCACGCCATTTTATTGGTAGTTGGATTGAAATATAAAATGTATTCATCTTCTGGCGAATCGCCCACGTTATCGTTATACGAAATTTTAAAACCGTTGTACATTTTACCGTCCAATTCCGTTGGTTCCACGGCGGTATAATTGGTGCCCGGATCTGAAATTATAAAAGGCATTGCGTAAAAATAGAACATCAAATTATGGTAAAATACGGGGTTGCCTTCATAACTTAAATCGTGTCGTAAAAGCCAAACTCCATTTGCGTCTTTTCCGATAGACCAATCTTTAGATTCAATTTTTGTTTTTCGGTTTGGCAAGGAAACGGTGTGAATTTCATCGCCGTTTTTGCCCTTCATTTCAAAACAAAGGTTGTTCATTTGCTTCCAACGGTCCAGTCCGCCGTGGGCCATAAAAACATTTTGAAGTGAAGTTGGAAAGGTTTTGGGAGCCGCAACCTGTTCGATTTTAACCTCACCGTCTGGCGCCTCAATGCCGGTTGTATCAAGTTCGGTGCCATCAACCCGCGGATCTTCACCTGTAGTTTTCTTATCGTTTCTGCAGGCAGAAAAAGCTACTATAATAGCAGACATTAAAATTAGTTTTTTCATATTAATTGGTTTTTAATTATTTAAAAGTAAAAAAGCTTAACGTGCTGGAGAAGTTTTTTGGAAAGGTTTATGATTCCAGCGTTTTAAAATTAGATAACTTCTGTCACAATCTAATTGGCGAATTTTTCCATCATATTTATAATCAACAGTACTGTATATTTGCAAAATGTATAAAACCATAACAAGCCTTCAAAATCCACTGATAAAACAGATTGTTTTATTACAGGAAAAATCGCGCGAACGCCGCAAAATAAACCTATTTGTAATTGAAGGCCATCGTGAAATTTCGCTTGCTTTAAAAGGTGGTTATCAATTAAAAACCCTGCTTTTTTGCTCTAAAATTATTTCTGAAGAAGAAATTTTTACGTTACAAAAATCTGTTAATAGTGAATCAGAATTCATAGAGATTAATTCAGAAATCTATGAAAAACTGGCCTACCGCGGTTCTACCGAAGGAGTTTTGGCAATTGTACATTCCAAAACTTTAGAACTTGCCAACCTGCAACTTTCAACCGACAAACCACTGTTACTAATCGCCGAAGCCCCTGAAAAACCGGGTAACATAGGTGCCCTACTTCGTACCGCAGATGCCGCGAATGTAGATGCGGTAATTATTGCCAACCCGAAAACAGATTTGTATAATCCAAACATCATCCGCAGTAGTGTGGGGTGTTTGTTTACCAATAAAATTGCCACGGGAAGTACTTCGGAAATTATTGCGTTTTTGAAAGCAAATAAAGTCAATATTTATTGTGCTGCATTACAAGCATCGGTGCCTTACCACACTTGTAATTTTAAAGAAAGCACAGCGATTGTAGTGGGAACTGAAGCCACCGGTCTTTCGTCAGCATGGCTTGAAAACAGCACCCAAAATATCATCATCCCAATGGAAGGCGAAATAGATAGTATGAATGTTTCCGTAGCCGCGGGAATCCTTATATTTGAGGCGAAAAGACAAAGAATAGCCCCTTAGTCCCCGAAGAGGAACTCGTACTCTTTTCGAATTTAAATTATGAAACCAGAAACCCTTTTCCTCATAATAATAGCAATTTTAATTGTCAGTTTTATAATTGACCAATTGTTAGATTATTTAAACGCAAAACACTTCAACGAGCCACTTCCCGCAGAATTGCAGGATGTTTTTGATGAGGAAGAATACAAAAAATCGCAGCGCTACAAAACGGAACGGTATAAATTTGGTATACTCACTTCGGCTGTATCACTTATTGCTACCCTCCTGTTTTTCTTTTTTGACGGCTTCGCGTATGTAGACGAATTAGCGCGTTCCTTTGCAAACAATGAAATAATAATCGCTTTGGTTTTCTTCGGAATAATAATGATTGCCAGCGATATTTTAAGCACACCCTTTAGTTATTACAGCACTTTTGTAATTGAAGAAAAATACGGTTTTAACAATACTACACGCAAAACCTTTTTCTTGGATAAATTGAAAGGTTGGCTGATGGGCGCAGTTATCGGAGGCATCCTTTTGGCCGCAATTATCTGGTTTTATCAAAGCACTGGGAATAATTTCTGGCTCTATGCTTGGGGAGTTGTAACTGTTTTTACTGTGTTGATGAATCTATTTTACGCACGTTTTATCGTGCCGCTTTTTAACAAACAAACCCCGCTCGAAGAAGGCACGCTACGTTCACAAATAGAAACCTACGCCTCAAAAGTAGGCTTCACATTAGATAAAATTTTTGTGATAGATGGCAGCAAGCGCAGTACAAAAGCAAACGCTTATTTCTCTGGCTTCGGAAGTGAAAAACGCGTAACTCTTTACGACACGCTCATAAAAGATTTAAATGAAGAAGAAATTGTAGCCGTCCTCGCCCACGAGGTTGGTCATTACAAACGCAACCATATTGTTATAAACCTGTTTGTTGCAATTGTAACTACTGGTTTTACGCTTTGGTTGTTGTCATTGTTTATTGGAAATCCGCTGTTATCAGAAGCTTTAAATGTTTCGCAACCTTCATTTCACATCGGGCTGATAGCTTTCGGCGTACTATACAGTCCCATTTCGGGGATTACCAGTTTTATCATGAATTTTTTAAGCAGGAAATTTGAATATCAAGCAGATAACTTTGCGAAACAAACCTATGCCGCATCACCACTTATTTCAGGTTTAAAAAAATTATCTAAAAACAGTCTCAGCAATCTCACCCCCCATCCGTTGTATGTTTTTGTGCATTACTCGCATCCTACGCTTTTACAGCGCTTTCGGAATTTGAAGAAATAAACTACCTTTCCTATACTAACTAAAAGAGGTAATGTGAAAACCACTATAACTCGCACCGTATGGATTCTTTCACTAGTCAGTCTGTTTACAGACACGGCCAGTGAAATGCTTTACCCAATAATGCCCATATATCTAAAAAGCATTGGATTTTCAATTTTGTTGATTGGTATTTTAGAAGGCTTGGCAGAAGCCGTGGCGGGCTTGAGCAAAGGGTATTTTGGACAAATGAGCGACAGCAAAGCAAGACGAGCACCCTTTGTGCAACTGGGTTATGCCCTCAGCGCCATTTCCAAACCCATGATGGCGCTTTTTGTATATCCGCTTTGGATTTTCTTTGCTAGAACCACAGATAGATTGGGGAAAGGTATTCGTACCGGCGCTCGCGACGCCATGCTTTCGGCAGAAACCACCAAAAAAAATAAAGGGCAAATTTTTGGCTTCCACCGATCGTTAGATACTTTTGGTGCGGTTCTCGGACCAGTTTTGGCGCTCCTGTATTTATACTTTTTTCCCGAAGATTATATAAATCTTTTTTATATCGCTTTTATTCCCGGCGTTTTTGCAATTGTTGCTTCTTTTCTGCTTAAAGACCAAAAAGAAAACATTATTTCAAAAAAGAAAAAAATAAATTTTTTCTCCTTTCTAAATTATTGGAAGCAGAGTTCTGCGCAATATCGTAAAGTTGTAATTGGCTTGCTCTTTTTCGCCCTGTTTAATAGTAGTGATGTATTTTTACTTCTGAAAGCAAAAGAAGCCGGACTGGATGATACTTGGGTAATTAGCATCTACATTTTCTACAATCTGATATACGCCCTCACCGCTTATCCCTTGGGTACTTTTGCCGATAAAGTTGGGTTAAAGAAAATGTTTATTTTCGGATTAATCATTTTTAGTTTGGTGTACTTCGGAATGGGATTAACTTCAAATTTATATATAATTATTGCCCTCTTTTTCGGCTACGGAATTTACGCCGCCGCAACCGAAGGCATCTCCAAAGCGTGGATTACTAATATTTCAAATGAAAATGACACTGCTACAGCCGTGGGAACATACGCAGCTTTTCAAAGTATTGCTGCTATGATTGCCAGTGTTTTCGCGGGATTGTTATGGTTTTATTTCGGAGCGAAAATTACGTTTATCGTCACTGCAATTGCAACCTCTTTTGCTATTATTTATTTCTTGGGAAATGTTGGCAACGCATCGCCAATTTTTTCGCAAAGCAGCAAAAACACAAAGTAAAACCACAAAACCCACATTGCACGTGCAGCACTTCGTGGCCACCAAAACAATACTCAATAAATAATAAACAATAACCATTAGAATATTATCTTTGCGCACTGTTTAGAATTTTATACTTATGAATATTTCTTACAATTGGCTTAAACAATTTATCAACCTTCCTTGGGATGCTGAAAAAACAGGCGAACTATTAACCGACCTCGGTCTTGAAGTAGAGGGAATAGAAGATTTTTCTTCCGTTTTAGGAGGGTTGGAAGGCATTGTAGTAGGGCACGTTTTAGAATGTGTTCAGCACGCTAACGCAGATCGGCTTAAAGTTACAAAAGTAGATATTGGTGCTGATGAACCATTACAAATAGTATGCGGCGCTCCAAATGTTGTGGTGGGTCAAAAAGTTCCGGTAGCTACTATTGGCACTACGCTTTACGATGCGGATGAAAAACCTTGGGAGATAAAAAAAGGTAAAATACGCGGCGAAGTTAGTGAAGGAATGATCTGCGCCGAAGACGAATTAGGGCTTGGCAAATCGCACGATGGTATTATGGTTCTCGATGCAAAATTAAAACCCGGAACCGCGCTTGCTAAGGTATTAAAAATTGAAAACGACAAGGTTTTTGAAATTGGCTTGACGCCAAATAGAGCCGATGCGATGAGCCATTGGGGGGTAGCTCGTGATTTAAAGGCAGGTTTGCTTCACCACGATATTTCAACAAAACTCAACACGCCATCTTCCAGTAGTTTTAGGGTAGATAACCGAACGCATAAAATAGATATTAAAGTAGAAAACAATGTCCTCGCACCACGTTATTGCGGAATTACAATTAGCAATATTAAGGTTGGAGAATCGCCGGATTGGATTCAGAATAGATTGAAGGCAATTGGTATTTCGCCCATAAATAATATTGTGGATATCACCAATTATGTACTCCACGACTTGGGGCAACCCTTGCACGCTTTTGACACTGCTAAAATTGCAGGCAATACCGTTAATGTAAAAACATTGCCCACAGGTACAAAATTTACAACCTTAGATGGGGTGGAACGCGAACTTCACGAAGAAGATTTAATGATTTGCGATGCCGAAAAACCAATGTGCATCGCTGGGGTTTACGGTGGTATAAATAGCGGTGTAACCAACGAAACAACTAGCATTTTCTTGGAGAGCGCTTATTTTAATCCTGTGAGTATCCGCAAAACGGCCAAACGCCACAGTTTAAGCACCGATGCCTCCTTTCGTTTTGAAAGAGGAATAGACCCGAATATTACAGATTATGCACTTCGGCACGCTGCCATTTTAATCCTTCAAGTAGCTGGTGGCGAAATTACAAGCGATCTATTGGATATTTACCCGAAAAAAATTGAAGATCACCAAGTAATATTGAATTTTGAAAAGGCAAATAAATTAATTGGGGAAGAAATTTCAAAAGAAACCATCAAAGAAATTCTTACTTCGCTAGAAATGAAAATAAACAACGTTACCGAAACCGGCATTGGGATGACTATTCCTGCATATCGAAACGACGTTACCCGCGATGTAGATGTTATTGAAGAAATTCTTCGGGTTTACGGATACAACAATGTTAAGTTTACCGAAAAATTAAACGCTTCCATTTCTACTATTTTACCCGGCAGCGACTATTCAGTTCAAAATAAAATAGCTGCACAACTTACGGCTCTTGGATATTATGAAATGTTGAACAATTCACTTACATCGCCAAATTATGCTACATTAAGCCAAACAATAAAAGATCACTTTAACGTTACAATGCTAAATCCGCTAAGTCAAGATTTATCTGTAATGCGCCAATCTATGCTGTTTTCGGGGCTGGAGGCAATTGAATATAACAGCAACAGAAAAAGTAGTAACTTAAAGTTTTTTGAATTCGGGAAAACCTATCATAATTTTCCGGGAGGCCGAACCGAAACCAAACATCTATCATTCTTTATTACTGGATTAAAAGCAGAAAACAATTGGGCGGTAGCCGAAACAAATAGCAATTTTTTCTTCGGAAAGGGAACAGTTGTCGCCATTATGGAACGCCTGGGACTGGATGAATATACGGAGGAAACTACCGAAACCGACTTGTTTTCTGAAGCTATTTCATTTAAAAGAAACAAGGAAATTATTGTTGAATTTGGAATTGTAAAGAAAAAAATTACCACAGAATTTGATGTTGACGCCGAGGTATTTTATGCAGATTTTAATTGGGATGCTGTGTTAAAACAAATTTCAACTAAAAACTTTAAATTAAAACCAATTGCTAAATTTCAGGCAGTACAACGTGATTTTGCATTGCTTTTAGACGAATCAATAAAGTTTAGCGATTTGCAACAAGCTGCTTTTCAAACAGAAAAAAAGCTATTAAAATCGGTAACGTTATTTGATGTGTACAAGGGAAAAAACCTGCCCGACGGAAAAAAGAGCTATGCCATTAGCTTTTCAATTAAAGATGAAGCAAAAACGCTTACTGATAAACAGGTGGATAAAATAATGAACAAATTGCAACAAAAATTTGAAAGTGAATTTGGCGCTTCGCTGCGATAAATACGGCGAAAAGCAAAAAACGGCAACCTCAAAAGGTTGCCGTTTTTAGTACAGGTATTTTCTAGAATTATTTAGGTAAAACCACGCTGTCTATTACGTGTATAACACCGTTAGACTGATTTACATCGGCAATAGTAACAGTAGCCATTCCACCCTTTTCGTCCGTGATTATTACTTTGTTATTTTTCATCATTACAGTTAATGTACCACCGCTAACCGTTTTGTAAGTGGCCTTCCCGTTTCCTTTTTCGATATTCTTCATAATATCTGTTGCGCTGTGTTTTCCCGCAACCACATGATAGGTAAGAATAGTTTGCAGTTTTGCTTTGTTTTCTGGCTTCAGTAATGTTTCTACCGTACCTTTTGGCAGTTTTTCAAAAGCTGTGTTTGTTGGAGCAAATACTGTAAATGGTCCATCGCCTTGAAGGGTTTCAACTAAATCTGCAGCTTTTACCGCAGCCACGAGCGTTGTGTGGTCTTTTGAATTTACTGCGTTTTCAACGATGTTTTTAGTAGGGTACATTTCGGCGCCACCAACCATTACTGTTTTTTCCTTATTCATCTTGCTTTGGGCGATACCAGAAGTTGTTCCGGCTACAAGGGCGATTGCAAATACTGCTGCTGTAAAAAATTTGATTTTCATAATGTGTTTATTTTTAGTTTATGATTATGTAACTATAAACGAAAGTCCCGAAACTGCGGTTTTGCAATTTCGGGACTTTATAGTTTATTTAACTTTTTGGCCTAAAGGTTCTAATTCGGAAATACTAGGCCATTCACAATATGAAAAAATCCATTTTTATGGTAAAAATCTGGTGCTATTATCGTTGCGGTATTGTTATCTTTATCAACGAGCATGAGCTTACCCTGCTCTTCCTTAATTCCCAATCGTTTTCCTTTAATTGTAATGAGGTATGCTTTTCCGCCATTTTCTTCAACCGCCACTTTAAGGCTGTTGCTGTCTAATCTGCCGGGAACCGCCAAATACGTAACGATTGAATTCACTATGCGCGGATTATTTAAAATAGAGTCCCTACTTTTTTCAGGCAAATTGGTAAACGCTTCATCTGCAATGGCAAATATGGTTACCATTTCTGGCTTTTCAAGTGATTTTCGTAATTGATCGTTTTTTAAGATTTTCGCCAAAATGGTAAAATCCGGAGCATCTTTTAAATTTTCATAAAACGTTTTACTCGATGTAAAATTACTGTCCCCCAATACTTTGGAAATTTCTTTGGAATTGGTTGAAAGATATTTCTGAGCCGAAACGGTTGTTCCGAAACAAATTATAAAAAGTAGTACAATTGTTTTCCTGAGTTGCATAAAAAAATTTAAGGGTGTAAATATAATAAATACAGTGTCAATTACTCTATAAACGCAAAAGGCTTGCGTTTATTAAAATTTTTAGCCGAAATGTGTTAAATTGTTGTAATGCTGAAACGGACTGCGTAAATTTAGTTATTCAAAAAAAATAATGTTATGTTTTCAAGAACCAATATTGAAGAACAGCTTCTTAAAGTTCGCAATAAACGTATTGACGAGCAAGCTGTTATGGACGAAGTAATGCGTATTTTTTCTGAAAATACAGAGCAGCGCGAAGCAATTCTTTCTAACTTAACCGAAAAATCTGTTGAAATTGAAAATCAATTCAATTTTAATTTGCTGGAAAGTTCGCATATATTTCATATAAACGATATAGAAAACCTTTGTGTAAATTACAGGTTGCGGTTTTTAGATTCGCATTATTTTAAAGCAGATTTTCCCGAAGAAGCCATTACGGCGGTAAATAGTCTGGAGCATACACATAAAACTACATTGAACAACTTTAAGATAGTAGCGCCTGCAAAATTGTTAAAATTAGAAAATGCCGATGATCCGCTGCTTTTTGCACCCATGGGAAACGATTATTTTTACCTTATCCACAAATGGGGAAAAGACCTGCATCCGTTTAGAAGATTATTAATGTGGCCCTATAAAACCTTTGATAATTTGGTTTTTACGGTAGTGCTTTTAAGCATATTATTTACGGCATTAACGCCTATGGAGTGGCTCACCCCCCACGCCGGAATTGGTGAATATTTATTTTTGGCGTTCTTCATTTTTATTGGGATGGGCGGAATGGTAATTCTCTACGGCTTTTCAAAAGGGAAAAATTTTAATAACGCTATTTGGAATAGCAAATTTTATAATGCTTAAGTCTAGGTAGCAGGTAAAATATTAAGAGTTTAAAAAATATAATTATGACAGAAAATACAGAAGAAACAGTCCGTATTTATACCGGCTCAGATATAATGGCGACAGCATTGGTAGGACGATTAGAAGAAGCAAATATTACCCCAATACTTCGAGATGATGAACAAAGTGGCGTTATGTTTGGCTCCGGAAGTAAGTTTGATGATCAAGTTCGGGTTTATGTTAGAAAAGATGAACTTGCCATTGCACAACCAATTGTGGATGCTTATCTTCAAGAAATAGAAGAATAATTGTATGTCCGACACTAAAAGAATTTACACCGGTCCCACATTAATTGCGAAAGGATTGGTAGCACGGTTAAACGAAATAGGCATCAGCCCCATTGAACGAAACGACCACGACAGTAGTTTGCGTGCGGGTTTTACAATGAGTATTGCAAACCAGACCATGGTTTTCATCAGAAATGATGAGTACGAAAAAGCTCAAGATACTATAGAAGAATTTTTAAATGAAATTGGCGAACAATAATTTTGACCGCCAATTTTCTTATGCTTCTACCGCATACATTTTATCGCGCTGTTCTTTCAGTTTTTTATCGTTCATATACTCGTCAAAAGTAGTATAACGATCTATTGCGCCGTTTGGTGTAAGTTCTATAACGCGCGTACCAACGGTTTGCGCAAATTCGTGGTCATGGGTTGTAAGCAACACCGTTCCCTTAAAGTTTTTTAATGAATTATTAAAAGCTGTAATAGATTCCAAATCTAAGTGATTTGTTGGTTCATCAAGCATTAACACGTTTGCGCGCTGCATCATCATGCGGCTAAGCATACATCGTACCTTTTCACCTCCAGATAGCACGTTGCTTTTCTTTAGAGCTTCTTCGCCGCTAAAAAGCATTTTTCCCAAGAAACCACGTAGAAAAACTTCTTCGCGCTCTTCTTCGGTTTTGGCGTATTGGCGCAACCAATCTACTAACGAAAGATTGTTTTTAAAGAAAGCTTCGTTGTCTAATGGTAAGTAACTTTGATTGGTAGTAATACCCCATTGAAAGGTACCCGTGTCTGCTTTTGCATTGTTATTTAAAATTTCATAAAAAGCAGTAGCCGCACGCGAATCGCGAGAATAGATAACTACCTTATCGCCTTTGGAAAGATTAATATTTACATTTTTAAAAAGCACTTCGCCATCAATAGAAGCCGATAGGTTTTCAACGCTTAAAATTTGATCGCCAGCTTCGCGCTCACGCTCAAAAATAATTGCAGGATAGCGACGGCTTGATGGTCTAATTTCTTCAATATTTAATTTTTCAATCATTTTTTTACGCGATGTTGCCTGTTTACTTTTAGCTACATTCGCACTAAAACGCATAATAAATTCTTGAAGTTCTTTTTTCTTCTCTTCTGCCTTTTTATTTTGTTGTGCGCGCTGGCGGGCCGCAAGCTGGCTACTTTCGTACCAGAACGTATAGTTACCGCTATAATGGTTTATTTTCCCGAAGTCAATGTCGCTAATATGCGTACATACAGCATCTAAAAAGTGACGGTCGTGAGAAACCACAATTACACAGTTATCATAATTAGCTAAAAAGTTTTCTAACCAACTAATTGTTTCGTAATCCAAATCGTTGGTAGGTTCATCCATAATTAGCACGTCTGGATTTCCGAAAAGCGCTTGTGCTAAAAGTACACGTACCTTTTGCTTACCGTCTAAATCTTTCATTGATGTATAGTGAAGACTTTCATCTATACCAAGATTTGAAAGCATTGCAGCAGCATCGCTATCGGCGTTCCAACCGTTCATTTCTTCAAAAACAACTTGGAGTTCGCCAATTTTTTCGGCATTATCATCCGTATAGTTTTCGTAGAGTTTATCAATTTGGGTTTTAATTTCAAAAAGTTCCTTATTACCGCGAACTACGGTTTCCAGCACATTAAAATCGTCGTACGCATTGTGGTTTTGTTCAAGAACAGACATGCGCTTGCCCTTTTCTAAATGCACATGGCCGGAAGTGGGTTCCTGTTTTCCCGAAATAATTTTTAACAGGGTAGATTTCCCGGCGCCATTGGCGCCAATAATACCATAAATGTTGCCGGTGGTAAATTGGGTATTTACCTCGTCAAACAACACGCGTTTTCCAAACTGTACTGAAAGATTTGAAATTGAAAGCATAACTTTTTAAATTTTGCGCAAAAGTAGGTATTTAAGCGACATCCCGAAAAGATTAACGTTTTAAAAATCCTTTTAACTACCATTTAACAAATTGATGCCTTGGGCTTACTAAATTTGTTTGTTATTCATAAAATTAGCTCGATTGTTAAAAAAACTACTCCTTCTCCTTTTACTTGTCACAGTACTTTCATGTAAAAATAATGATGAGTCTGCTGTTAAGACTACCTGGATAAGCGGCCAAATTATAAATCCAACCTTAGATTATATAATTTTTTCTCAGGGCAACCATATATTAGACACTGTAAAATTAGACTCTAATAACTTCTTTCTCTACAAAACCCAAAAAATAAAGGCCGGTCTTTATAATTTTAAGCATAACGAAACACAGGTTTTCTTTATTGAACCGGGCGATAGTTTATTGCTGCATCTTAATACATTAGATTTTGACGAATCGCTCGCATACTCAGGAAGGGGAGGCGAACAGAATAATTTGTTGATGTATTTATACTTAACCAATGAGAACGAAAACCTAAATCTTCAAAATTGGTATGGACTTTCTTCAAAGGAATTTACACAAAAAATTGATTCATTAAAGAAACTTAAATTAAAAGAGTACAAAGATTTTTTATCTAAACATACGGTAGCCGATGGTTTTAAACAGGCTGTAATGGCCAATATTAAATACGATTACTTTATTAAAAAAGAACGCTACGCCGCTGCCAATAGAAATCGTATAGCCGATTTTGACAAGAACTTTTTTGACTACCGGAATGAAATTGACTTTGAGTTGGAGAACTTAAAATTTTATTACCCCTATTATCGTTTTATGAATAGATATTTCGAGAATTTGGTCTTTTCGGAATATCAAGGCAATACTCCCGTAGATCGCAATTCGTACAAATTTAATTCTAAAAGAATAAAGCTAATTGACAGTTTGGTAACTTCCGATTCGCTTCGAAATAGTTTACTCCGATCCAATGCTATGTTCTATTTTTTAAATGCCAAAAACGCCGAAGAGGAGCAAAGGTTTTTTGAAGAATTCTCAAACATGAATACAGACCCTCAGCATGTGGCAGAAGTTGAAAAAATGTACAACATTACTGAAAAACTTAATCCAGGAAACATCGTTCCCAATGTTGCTCTGGTAAATACAGATAATACTTTAAAAGATTTACACAGTATCATTAAAGCGCCCACCGTAATTTATTTCTGGTCTGGAATATCTACTTCAAATTATAAAAACATTCACAACCGTGCGGCAGAACTAAAATCGAAATATCCGGAATATGATTTCTTGGGAATAAATACAGATACACACTTTAAAAAATGGCGCCAGACCATACGCAGAAATAATTATAATCCCTTGTACGAATTTCAAATAGAAAATTTAAACGAAGCCGAAAAAAAGCTTCTTTTAAAATACATGAACAGCGCTCTGATTTTAGATAAAGATGGCAAAATATTAGAAGGCAAAATAAATCTCTTCAACACAAATTTTGAACAATTACTTTTAGGTTTCTTAAATAGATAGTACTTCGAACTTTTAATTTCCTTTTTTATAATCTTCCAAAAACTGTTTTAAACCACTATCGGTCAATGGGTGTTTTAGTAAACCTTCAATAGATGAAAGCGGGCCCGTCATAACATCAGCACCTATTTTTGCACAGTTTATAACATGCATGGTGTGGCGAATGGAGGCTGCAAGAATCTGGGTCTCGAAACCGTAGTTATCGTAAATCAAACGGATGTCTGCAATCAGTTCCAGACCGTCGGTCGACACATCATCCAATCTTCCAATAAACGGAGAAACGTAGGTTGCTCCAGCTTTTGCGGCCAACAAAGCTTGTCCGGCCGAAAAAACTAACGTACAATTAGTACGAATGCCGTGATCTGCAAAATATTTAATTGCCTTAACCCCTTCCTTTATCATCGGCACTTTTACTACAATTTGTGGATGTAGCTCTGCAAGTTCCTCGCCTTCCTTTACCATTCCCTTAAAATCGGTTGCAATTACCTCTGCAGAAACATCGCCATCCACAATATCGCAGATATCTACATAATGTTTTAGGATGTTGTTGCGTCCCGTAATGCCTTCCTTTGCCATCAACGAAGGATTGGTGGTAACGCCGTCAAGTACTCCCAAATCTTGGGCTTCGCGTATTTGGTCTAGGTTTGCGGTATCTATAAAGAATTTCATATGTGTGGTTTCAGATTTATTTTCACAAAAATAACAAAGAAAAGGCTCATTGGATAGCGTTGTTTATAAAGATTAATAAAATAGATTAACCCAATTAATTAAAACAGCAACCGATTTAAACCAAAAAAGGAAGCCAATACAGCTCCCTTTTTCTAACTTTAAAGTACAAAAAAAAAATCTTACCGCACCACCAACTTTTTGGTAGTAATATCATTGCCCGCTTTTAGGGTTACAAAATAGATTCCCGCGGCATAGCCCGAAACATCCAAGGGGATGACCGTTGTATTTACCAAGGGTTCCTTTCGCTCCAAAACCTGCCCCAAGTTGTTGGCCACCGATACAATCAGCCCATCAAACCCTTGGTTGGGAAGATTTAAGATAACCTCGCTGGTTGCCGGGTTGGGATACATAGTGAAATCTTGCAGCATTGCATCTGCCACCCCCAGCGCATCGCACTCTGCCTGGTTGTTTACAAAGGTGGTTTCGGGGTCTTTAAGCCAGTCGTCCAGATAGGAGGCATTTGCATCGTCAACGAGGATGCAATCTAAAGCTCCCATGGTTTCAACGACCACAAAAGTTCCTATATTTTCATTATTACCATTTCTAATATCTAGGGAGTTAATCGGGCTAAAGCCAGCAGCTATGCCGACGAGATTCGGATTTTGGGTAAAATCGAAACCCGTTATATTGTTATAGCCTAACGAAAGTGAAGTGAGTGCCAGATTTTGGGAGGTATCGAAAAAGCCTGAGATTTCATTATGGGCAGCAAAAACAAAATCCAGTGCGGGGTTATTGGTCAAATCCAAGCTCGTTAAGTAATTTATCTGGCAGTACAATTGTACTAGGCCAGGGTTTCGTGAAACATCGAGCTCGGTCAAGTTATTTTCCGGACAGTTAATAATCTCTAAGGTTGAGGTGGGTGGAAGGATTAATTCGGCAACACTGCTGGATTCACAATTTAGCCCCATAAATTCATATTCTGCGAGACATCCAAAACCGGAATGATGTTGTAGGCACAATTTAAAAGTTCCAACGCTGCAAAATCTTCAATCCCGGTAAGATCATGGATGCCTCGGGAATTTACCAATAAGGTATCTACATTTTCAATGTTTGCCGTCAATACCAAACCGTTATTTGGAATGCCGTCCCCCATGCCATTTTGCTCAAGATGGTTTTCAAAGTTTGAATCCGGTATAGCAGTGTATTGTGCAAAACAAATAAATGAGCTCAAAAGAGTTATAAAAACCAACAATTTTTTCAAAATCATAATACTGGTTTTTTAATGTTCTACAATCAATTGTTTGATTGTCAATTGGCCATTCTCATAAAAATGAAGGAAGTATAATCCTTCGTCAAGGGCGGAAGCCAAGGTGTAAATTTCGCAATGGATCTGTGCGTGGGCCTTATCGCTCATCACAAAGATCAAAGAAGCTAGAAGTAAGAAGTAAATTTTTTCATGATTTGGTCATTTTAAAAATTACACTTCTTAAATATACGTTAAAATTAAGTAAAAGTCAAAAAATATTCATATAAAAAACCGCTCACTTCAACCCATAATGCTTTAGCAGCATTCGTTCATAAACCCTATCGGGCAGAATACGTTTCAGTACAATGGAGAATTTCTGTAATGTAGAGCCTACTTTATAATGTATTCGCGGATTTTCAGTTTCAATAATTTTATGGACTGCTTTTGCCATTTCCAACGGGTTGCCCCCATTATCCACGTGTTCGTTCATTGTTTTGAGGGTATTGCCGTAATCTTTTTTATATGGGGAAGTATCCAAAACCGGAGCGTGGTAACGGCCTGCGGCAATGTTTGTGGCAAAATCGCCTGGAGCAATGTTGGTCATTTTTACACCAAACTGCAATGTTTCCATACGCATGGCTTCAATCGTAATTTCTAAAGCAGCCTTACTGGCAGAATAAATTCCGCGGTATGGAAGACCCATATAACCTGCAATTGAAGTAATATTAAGAATATGACCAAAGCCTTGTTTTCGCATTTGCGGCAAAACAGCTTTGATTACATTTATGGGTCCGTGAAAATTGGTCTGGAATGCTTTTTTTATTTCATTTTCGGGAGTTTCTTCAATTGGTCCGGTAATACCCACGCCGGCATTATTAATTACAACATCTATTTTTTCGGCCCTGATCAATACGTCGGCAATAGCAGCTTCAATAGATTCTGTGTTGTTCACGTCCATTTTCAACAATGGAAAGAGGGAGTCTGTAATTTTTTCTGGGTTTCGGCTGGTTCCAAAAACTTGATAGCCTTTTTCGGTAAGATATTCGCCAATGGCTTTACCAATTCCTGAAGAACCGCCTGTGATGAGTACTACTTTTGGCATACATGGTTGTTGAAAGGCAAAGGTGCGGTTAAGTGCTGGGTTTTCCAAATAGTTTTTCTAAAAAAGAGGAAAGAGGAAAGAGAAAAGAGGAAAGAAAAAATGTTGCTTTTGGGATTTGGGATTTTCTTTTTTTGGAATTTGCCATTTTCACGGAGAAAAAGAAAACACGAATCACGACTGAAGGGAACCACGACTGAAAGAATTGAACACACCTTTCGTGACTCGTGCAACCAAGTGGTCGTGGGGCAAACCGTCAAATTTTCGGTACATAAGCGGAGCCGAAGCCACGAGAATATAGCGCACAAAAAATGGCAAGCTACCTACATCACACCGCTACGACCATTTACCTTTGCTGCGTTCCCGCCCTGGAGGATTCAACAGGAGCTGGTTGTGTAGGACTTGCCGCTGCAAAGATAAGGCTTTTTCAAGTTTTTGCAAGTATTTTCATAGTTCAATTTTAATAAATACCTTGCGACAAATTAATAGCTTGTCATGAAAATCTATAACGTTTTAGTTCCTACACTTTTACTGCTCTTTTTGGGTGGTTGCGGAGGAAATTCTGAAGATAAAAAAGATGCATTTTCACTTCAAATTGAGAGTCCGAAGAAAACTTATACTCCTAAAGATGTGCTTTCGGTTTCATTAATTAACAAAAAGGATATTGAAACAGATTCAATCGTTTACTTTTTGAACAAAGATAAAGTTGAAATTTCTGGCAATACAATTTCCCTTGCAGGAAAAAAGTTGGGCGAAAGAACTTTAATAGCCAAAATACACAGCGATGGTGAAACTTTTACGGCTTCACAAAAAATTACGATTGTGTCGTCTATAAAACCAAAGCTTTACACCTATAAAATTCTTGAAACCTATCCGCACGATATAAACGCCTATACGCAAGGTTTAGAATTTGAAAATGACACTTTATACGAAAGTACCGGACAGTACCGAGAATCTTCGCTTCGAAAAACAGATTATAAAACAGGGGAAGTTTTAAAACTAGTTAAGCTTGCCGATCAATATTTTGCGGAAGGGCTAACCATTCTCAACAACAAAATATACCAACTTACGTGGCGCGAAAACACAGGTTTTATTTACAATCTTAAAACTATGGAGCAAACCGGCACTTTCGTTTATGGACAAAGTAAAGAAGGCTGGGGCCTTTGCCATGATGCCGAAAATAATATTTATAAAAGTGATGGTACCGATAGAATTTGGACTTTAAATTCGAATACACTTGCAGAAAAAGATTACATAGAAATTTTCACAAACACCAGTAAAATAAGCAGTGTAAACGAGCTGGAATGGGTGGAAGGAAAAATATATGCTAATGTGTACCAACAAGGTTCAATAGCCATAATAGATCCTTCAAACGGCGCGGTGGAAGGCGTTATTGACTTAACCGATTTAAAAGATAAAGTTACGCAACACCCTAAACTGGACGTGCTGAACGGTATTGCCTATAATGGTGAACCGAACATACTTTACATTACTGGAAAAAACTGGGACAAGCTTTTTAAGATTGAAATTTTTGAAAAGTAATTGAACATTTTACTTTAAGCAAACCGAAATTTTTCACCACAATTCACGAAATAGTAATTGAAACTATTGATGAATTCGTGGTGATTTTGTTTAATCACTTTTCCCTCATCCAAAAGGCCTGTTCCCTCAAACGCTATTTTTTCACGGTTTGATATTTAATTTCTTTGAATAACAAAACCATCAAAATCATGAAAAAAGCAATTACAATCAGTATCCCCGAGCCTTGCCATGAAGACTGGGCAAAAATGACAGCTACCGAAAAAGGAAAATTCTGCAGTGTCTGCACAAAAGAAGTATTCGACTTTACTTCTAAAACCGATGAAGAATTAGTGAAAATTCTATCGAAAAATAAAAACGCTTGTGGCAGATTAAAAAAATCACAACTTAATCGCGAAGTAAAATTAGAGCGCAAAAGTGGGCAAAGCCTTGCTCCTATCGCAGCTTCTATGTTGCTGCCGCTTTCGCTGTTGTCTAACAATTTACCAACGGAAATTAATTCGGCTTCAGAAAAACCGATGGTTTCATTGGGAATTGGTCGTTTCAGCAACGGTTTAAACAGAATTCAAATTGTAACCGAAGGCATTGTAACCGACCAAAACGGAATTCCGTTGCGAAACGTAGAGATCACCTCCAACGAAACAGGCGCCCGTGAATGGACCAATAAAGAAGGAGAATATCGAATTGTAACTTTAGACCATGAGCAGCTTGAATTTAAATTGAAAAATTACATTTCGAAAGAAATAACGTTGAGTAATTCTTCAAAAACAATAGCTGTTTCAATGGAATATAAAACAGAACTTAAAAGTGCTGTTTTGGGAAAAATTGCTCCAACGACTAAAATATTCGTAGAAAAGGATTCAACCACAAATTATACAAAAGGCGTGGTTGCAGATGAATCGGGCTTGCCACTTCCGGGCGTAAACATTATAATTAAGGGAACTGCAACGGGTACCCAAACCGATTTTGACGGCAATTATAATATTGAAACCAAACCGGGCGATGTATTGGTTTTTAGCTACGTTGGCTTTGAAACAAAAGAAGTAACGGTTTCGAATATTTCTAACATTATAAATCTAAACCTAGAAGTAGGAGGATATTTAGGAGGTATTGTGGTTGTAACTGGAGGTATTTCCTATAATGATTATTACGTATCAGAAAAAGACCCCAATTGGTACGAAAAGGCAAAAGCGGCATATAAAAACACTATTGCGTTTAGAAAGCTAAAAAAGGCACGAAAAAAAGCGGCGCGTAAAAACAAATAATGGTATAAAATAGTAAATAGCAGCCACGAATTCGCGAATTATAATTTTAAAATATTCGTGTTTTCGTGTATTTTCCTTTTATAGCCACTATTCTCAAGTTTCAATTATTGATAGAAAACTTCTTTAAACATTACAATAATAAGCTTCATAAAAAGTTATATTTTTACCAAAATTATAATTGAATGAGGTATTTATACGGTTTGGCAATTTTGTGTTGCCTGGTATTATGGAGTTCTTGCCGCAACGATTTTGAAACCGTTGCCAGCACTGGTAATTTAGAGTTTTCGAAAGATACGGTTTACTTAGACACTATATTTAGCAATATTGGCTCCAGCACGTATAATTTAAAAGTTTACAACCGCAGCGATGAGGATATTCATATTCCCACCGTTAGATTGGCGCAGGGTGAAGCTTCGCATTATCGGTTAAATGTTGACGGCATGCCGGGCAAAGTTTTTGAAAACGTACAGGTTTTGGCAAAAGACAGTATTTTCATTTTTATTGAAACCACTTTCGATATAAATAACCTTCCCACTAACCAAACAGATTTTCTATATACAGACGAATTACTTTTCGATACTGGCGGAAACCAACAACAAGTTAATTTGGTGACTCTTGTTAAGGATGCGGTTTTTCTTTTTCCAGAGAGATTTCCGGATGGAACAACCGAAACGCTGTACTTTGGCGATGATGAAAATGGCGACCCAATACTTGTTGAAGGTTTTTACTTAGACGATAACGAGCTAACTTTCACCAATGAAAAACCCTACGTTATTTACGGTTACGCAGCCGTACCAAGTAATAAAACACTAACGCTCGAAGCTGGTGCCCGCGTACATTTGCACAACGGAAGCGCACTCTTGGTTGCCGAAAATGGCACAATAAAATCTATGGGTGAATTAAGTTCAGATCCCGTGGCTTTAGAAAATGAAGTTATTATTGAAGGCGACCGCCTAGAACCTGGTTTTAGCGACGTCCCCGGGCAATGGCTAAGCATTTGGCTAACTTCTGGCAGCGTTAATAATGAGTTTAACTATACTACAATAAAAAATAGCACGGTAGCACTTCGTGTGGAGAACAGCGAGGTTTCTTTAAAAAATGTTCAAATTTACAACAATACGCTCTACGGTGTGCTTGCGCGAACTGGACTAATAGAAGGCGAAAATATGGTGGTTAACAATAGCGGCATTTCTTCCTTGGCAATTCAAGTGGGTGGAAGCTATGTTTTTAAACACAGTACATTTGCCAATTACTGGACCAACGGTTTCCGCTCTACGCCAGCCGTAACAATTGATAATAGTTTAAATATTGATGAAACCACCACGGTTGTTGAAGATTTAGTAAAGGCAGACTTTAAAAACTGTATTATCTACGGCAACGAACGCCGCGAATTTTCAGTTTTTCAAAATACGGCTGCCGCATTTAATTTTAATTTTGAGAATAGTTTAATTCGTTTTGAAGATCCAACGGGAGAGTTTAGCGACAATCCATTGTACGATTTTGCGAATGCTTCATTATACACGAATATTGTTCAAAACCAAGACCCTGTTTTTCAGAATACCGAAAAAAACAATTTTAATATTGAAGCTGAAACTTCAGCTGCCGAAAATATTGGAAAGAATGGCGTTGGACCAAATATTGATTTAAACGGAAGAACCCGAAGCAATCCGCCAGATGCGGGAGCTTATGAAACCACAGTGTTTCCAGAAGATTAATCTCACCAACATAGAACACAAAAGACTGTCTGAAAAGGCAGTCTTTTGTATTTTCTTAAATTCCTATTGAATTTTTTATTCTTTGCAACTTTTCGACTTTGCGAGAAAAATTTGCACCCAGAGACAAAGAGTAACAATGACTTTAATGTAGAAAAGCTGTTTTTGTTACTCTGCCTTCAACCATTTCAGTTTCAGTTTGGAGTTTTTCCGTTCTACAGGCTGCATTACCAAAGTATCGCCGCTAAAGTAAAATCTTCTTTCGGCAGTCAATCCAAACTCAGAAGGGTTAGAGTGTGAAAGTTTAAAATGCGAAACGATGCTATCTGCTTCAGAAACTTTGTAATTGCCCATATAATAGTAGGATTTAGTGATATATTTTAAAGCCTCCAACGCAATGGAATCGTTAAAATTTGGGAACTTCATTCCCGCTTTTTCATAGCCTTTCTCATAGAGATGAAGCGCAACGTGCCCATTTGCATCATAAAGCAAGTAACCATCCATTCCGCCGCGATAATGGCTCCACGTATCAGTAACGGTGTCGCGCACTTTCATACTTTCAAGTTTCCAAAGACCCGCTATTTTTGAAGGTGAATTATCTTCATTTTTACAGGAAAATGTAGCTATCAAAATTCCGGCAGCAATTATATATTTTACTTTTTTCATTAAAAAATTTAATAAATTATAAATTAACCTAGACCATCCTGCAAGGTCTCTTTTTTGACCTTGTAGGTATAACTAACTAGCAAAGTTAAACCTACCAAATAAGACCTACCGATGTACGATCCGTCGAAATACCTACAAGGTTTTGAAAACCTTGCAGGAGGCAATTATTTAGTAATCAATTCTACCTTCTTTTGCTCCCCACTTTTTGAAAACTTTTCGGCCTTCTTCCCTATTTAAAATTCCGGCAGCAATTATATATTTTACTTTTTTCATTAAAAAACTTAATTAATTATTAATCAATCTAGACTATCCTGCAAGGTCTCTTTTTTGACCTTGTAGGTATAACTAACTATCAAAGTTAAACCTACCGAATAAGACCTACCGAAGTACGATCTGTCAAAATACCTACAAGGTTTTGAAAACCTTGCAGGAGGCAATTATTTAGTAATCAATTCTACCTTCTTTTGCTCCCCACTTTTTGAAAACTTTTCGGCCTTCTTCCCTATTTAAAATTCCGGCAGCAATTATATATTTTACTTTTTTCATTAAAAAACTTAATAAATTATAAATTAACCTAGACTATCCTGCAAGGTCTCTTTTTTGACCTTGTAGGTATAACTAACTAGCAAAGTTAAACCTACCAAATAAGACCTACCGATGTACGATCTGTCGAAATACCTACAAGGTTTTGAAAACCTTGCAGGAGGCAATTATTTAGTAATCAATTCTACCTTCTTTTGCTCCCCACTTTTTGAAAACTTTTCGGCCTTCTTCCCTGTCGAGATTAATAAATTTTACGTTTCTATTTTTAATATTCTTCTCAATTTCATCGTAAATAAAATGATCGTCAAAGCCTATTTCCGCAGCGTCTTCCTTCGTGCATGCATAGTAAACCGCTTTTGGTCGTGCCCAATAAATAGCGCCCAAACACATGGGGCACGGCTCGCAGGAGGTATAAATAATACAATCGTCTAATTGAAAGCTACCGAGGTTCTCACAAGCTTTCCGGATGGCAACAACCTCAGCGTGCGCTGTAGGGTCATTGCTGGAAGTTACTTGATTAAAACCTTCGGCAATTATTTCGCCATTTTTTACAATTACAGCTCCAAAGGGGCCGCCGGCGTTGTTGTTCATCCCTTTTTCGGAAAGTTCGATGGCTCGTTTTATAAACTGTTTGTCTTTTTCGGTTATCATTTGTGACGTCAATTTTTAAAAATTCTCGATTTAAAACAAAAAAAGGAGCATTTTTAGTTGAGTACTCCTTTTGTTCTATTTTTTCTGTTTAATATTTTACTGTTTAAACAATGGTAAGCCAGACATCATTTCATTTACCTTTTCGGCAATGTTTTCTAATTTTGCATTGTCTTCACGATTCATAATTACTTCGTCTATTAAATCCACTATTTTTTCCATATCCTTTTCAACTAAACCCCGCGTAGTAACAGCAGCCGTCCCAATACGGATTCCGCTGGTAACGAAAGGCGATTTATCATCAAAAGGCACCATATTTTTGTTTACCGTAATATCTGCTTTTCCTAAAGCTTCCTCGGCTTCTTTTCCCGAAATATTTTTGTTGCGAAGGTCAATAAGCATCATATGGTTATCAGTTCCGCCAGAAATAACACCGTATCCTTTTTCAACAAAATGCTGTGCCATTACGGCTGCGTTTTTTTTCACTTGCACCATATAATGAAGAAAATCATCTGTTAATGCTTCACCAAATGCTATTGCCTTTGCTGCAATAATATGCTCCAACGGGCCACCTTGGTTACCTGGAAAGATCGCACTGTCTAACAGGCTACTCATTTTACGAAGGTTGCCGTTTTTGAGTTTTATACCAAACGGATTGTCAAAATCTTTACCCATTAAAATCAATCCACCACGCGGGCCACGTAAGGTTTTGTGAGTAGTAGTTGAAACAACGTGGCAATGCGGCATTGGGTCGCTTAAGATTCCTTTTGCTATCAAGCCAGCAGGATGGGCGATATCTGCAAACAGAATTGCACCAACCTTATCGGCAATTTCACGAAAACGTTTATAATCTATTTCACGCGAATAGGCCGAAGCTCCGGCAATAATCATTTTAGGTTTTTCCTTTATGGCTATTTCTTCTACTTTATCGTAGTCAATTCTTCCGGTTTCTTTATCAACTCCATAAAATACCGGGGTGTAAAGCCTGCCAGAAAAGTTTACTGGCGACCCGTGGGTTAAGTGCCCACCATGCGAAAGATCGAATCCTAAAAATTTATCGCCCGGTTTTAGGCAAGCAGCAAAAACCGCTGTGTTTGCCTGCGAACCACTGTGCGGTTGTACGTTTGCGTATTCGGCGCCAAACAAGGCTTTTGCGCGGTCAATGGCTATTTGTTCCACCTCGTCTACCACTTCGCAACCGCCGTAATAGCGTTTGCCGGGATAGCCTTCGGCATATTTATTTGTTAAAACAGAACCCGCCGCTTCCATAACTTGGTCGCTTACAAAATTTTCTGAAGCTATTAGCTCCAATCCGTTGAGTTGGCGTTGTTTTTCGTCTTCTATTAATTCAAAAATTTGTGCGTCTCTTTTCATGGTATAAACTAATGGTTTGGAATATTGAATTTAAAAATTACGGAAAATTCAGCTTTAGAAATACAAATCTATCACTACAAATTCCGTTGAAAGTTAATTAAATCCAAAAATACTAATTACATTCGGGAACTATCATGAAATATATATATTTGACGAAGAAATTTACTAACAACACACAAGTTGGAAATAATTTATATCAGCAAATAATTAACTGATTTAAAAGAATTTGAAATTTATTTTAATTAGTTTTATTTTCAACAATTAAAGAATATTAAAAATGCCAATTACAGCAAACGATCCAAAAAGAAAAACCTGGCTCGATACCGTGCCAGACACAGATTTTCCCATTCAAAATATACCTTTCGGTGTTTTTTTAACGCGCGATGACATTGTTACTATCGGAACCAGAATTGGCGATTACGCCATTGATCTAGGTGCCTTACACCAGTTAGGCTATTTTAAGGGAATTGAACTTACCGATGATATATTCCTTCAAGATACTTTAAATGATTTTATAAGCGACGGAAGAAAAACTTGGCGTTTGGTTCGAAACCGAATTGCAGATATTTTTGACAAAGACAATGCGCAATTACGCGATAACGAAGATCATAGAAAACACATTTTATTTACCTTGGACGAAGTTGAAATGCAACTTCCAGTACAGGTAGGTGATTATACCGATTTTTACTCGAGTAAAGAACACGCTACCAATGTGGGAACTATGTTTCGCGGAAAAGAAAACGCTTTAATGCCTAATTGGCTTCATATTCCGGTAGGATACCACGGGAGAAGCTCATCCATAATCCCAAGCGGAATCAATGCCCGCAGACCTTGGGGGCAAACCATGCCCGAAGGTGCTACCGAACCCGTGTTTGGACCTTCAAAACTTGTTGATTTTGAACTTGAAATGGCCTTTATAACAACCGATGCTAATGTACTGGGAGAACCAATTCCTGTAGATGAAGCTGAAGACCATATTTTTGGATTGGTACTGTTTAACGATTGGAGTGCGCGCGATATTCAAAAGTGGGAGTATGTGCCTCTCGGCCCATTCTTAGCGAAAAATTTTGCGTCGTCCATTTCTCCATGGATTGTAACCTTAGATGCCTTGCAGCCCTTTAAAGTTGCTGGCCCAAAACCCGAGATGGAACAACTGCCCTATCTTCAATACAAAGGCAAAAAAAGTTACGATATAAATCTGGAGGTCTACATTGCTCCAGAAAATGGAGAGGAAACAAAGGTTGCCGCTTCAAACTTTAAATATATGTATTGGAATATGAGCCAGCAATTAGCACATCACACCGTAAACGGGTGTAATGTAAACAGTGGCGATATGATGGGAAGCGGAACTATTTCGGGACCAACACCAGACTCATACGGTTCTATGCTTGAACTTACTTGGCGCGGTGCAAAACCTATTACCCTTTCAGACGGTACCGAAAGAAAATTTATTAACGACCACGATACTGTAATTATGCGTGGTTATTGTAAATCTGACGGTGTAAGAATAGGTTTTGGTGAATGTAAGACAAAACTATTACCTGCTATTAAGCAATAATATTTCCTACATAAAAACAAAAAAGAGGCAGCCTTTTCTTTTAAAGCTGCCTCTTTTTTTGTGATTTTTTATAGCCATTTATTTAAGCTATATTTTTAGGTCTACAAGCTATTCACAAAAGCCTACATAACATCCATGAGCTAAGTGTGCCCGAACAGCATTTTTGCTTATATAAATAGTATGCATGTTCTCGGGGTTTCCTGGCGGAATATGGCAAACATATTCTTTATGCCCAGCGTCGGTGTTACTTTCAGTAAAACTAATAGACATGCAACCTATTAGAAGTACTCCAAAAAATAAAGAAATTCGTTTCATAATACTGATAATTAATAAGTTAATACAACATAAAGATAGTAAAAATTTAGAACATAAAAAGATTCTTATTCTTTTTGGCACTACTATTGTATTTTAGCCCACTACAACCAAATCGAATTGATTATGAAAAACAGCTACCTCCTTTTATTTATTGCACTTTTCGCCCTTTCTTGCAACAGCGTAAAACGAACGCAAAAATTTGTATCGCAAGGTAATTACGATGAAGCAATTGCACTTGCCACTAAAAAACTTCAGAAAGATAAAGGCGCCAAGGAATACGATGCCCACATTCGTATTTTAGAAGAGGCATTTCTAAAAGCGAAAGAAGAAGACACTCGGCATCTCACTTTTTTAAAAAGAGAAAATAGCCTTGCCAACGCTAAAGAAATTTATTATACCTACTTAGATCTTCAGGCGCGACAGGATTTAATCAGGCCATTATTGCCGCTTTATAGCCTCGAAATGGGCAGAAAGGCAAATTTCGTTTTTACCGATTATACCAGTGATTTGTTGGCAGCCAAAGACGGTTATGTAAAAGCATTATATCAAGAAGCGCAAGTTTATTTAAAACGGAACACAACCATTGATTATCGCAGTGCATTTAACGTGCTATGCGAATTAGAAGAGGTTATGCCCAATTACCGCGATGTAAATCAATTAAAAGATGAAGCACATTTCCGTGGAACAAATTTCGTATTTGTACAGCTGAACAATCATACAAGACAAATAATACCATTTAGATTAGAGCAAGATTTATTGAACTTTAACACCTATGGTTTAGACGATTTTTGGACCGAATATCACGCACAGCGAGAAAATGGAATTGACTATGCCTTAGGTATCGACTTAAATTTTCAGACAATTCAAATTACACCTGAACGTATTTCTGATAGACAATTTACGAGGAAACAACGCATTAAGGACGGTTACGATTTCCGACGGGATCGTGGAGGAAATATTGTTCGCGACAGCCTTGGCAACCCTATTAAAATAGACAAGTATATAGATGTTTCGGCCACCGTTTATATTACAGCACAAGAAAAAGCAGTACTAGTGGGCGGAACAGTAGTTTATAAAGATTTAAATAAAAGAAGAGAACTGAATAGCTTTCCACTTTCTTCCGAATTTATTTTCGAAAATGTTTACGCCACCTTTCGTGGAGACGAACGCGCTTTAACAGCAGATGACCGACGACTGGTAAACAACCGCCCCATACCATTTCCCAACAACGAGCAAATGGTTTTTGATGCCGGTCAGGATATTAAGGAAAGATTTAAAGTTATTTTGCGGGACAATCCCATTTATTAGAAATACTATATAAATTTCTGTAAATGTTCGGCCTCAATAGAATGATGCGAATCGTGGTGAACTACCACCCCGTCTTTAATTACTATAATTTGCGGACTTTCGTGTTGTACTTTAAAACGCGCTGCAATCTCATTGGAAATAGCTCTATTTTGTAGCAGATCCAAAAAGTACAATTTTAATTGTTCATCGTTGAGACTATAATTTTTCTCAAACATTTTTAATACTGCTCTGCTTATTCCACAACGCGTAGAATGTTTAAAAATAGCCACGGGCACTGTTTTAGATTGTTCTACAATTTCATCCAATTGCTCCATTTTTCCTATAACGTGCCACGGTATTTCCACTATTTCCTCTTTCGCAATATCTCGTGGTGTTTTAAAAGCATCAAATAATCCCATGGTTTTTCTTTTTTACAAAGCTACTAGTTAAAACATTTCAATAGTCTAAAAGATATTATAAAATACGCGATGTTAAAGCAGTCATAATGTCTGTTAAATTGAAGCTTTTAGCCGACATTTTGTCTTAATTTTAATATGGCTTTGTATTTGTAATTTCACCACACACAATAACATATTAGCCCCAAAAGCAAACGTAACATCACATTAAAAACAAAACATTATATATATGAATTTCAATAATTTTACTATAAAAAGTCAGGAAGCCATCCAGCAAGCACAGCAAATTGCACAGGGTTTCGGACACCAACAGATAGAAAATGAACACATCCTCAAAGCTATTTTTGAGGTTGACGAAAACGTCGCACCTTTCATCTTAAAAAAACTGAATGTAAACCTTACGGTTTTAAAGCAGATTTTGGATAAGCAATTGGAAAGTTTCCCAAAAGTTTCGGGTGGCGATATTATGCTTTCGCGCGAAGCGAATAAAATGGTTATTGAAGCTTCCAACATCGCAAAAAAGATGGGGGACGAATATGTTTCCATTGAACATCTTTTATTGGCCATTTTAAATTCAAAAAGCGGAATTGCGCAAAGTTTAAAAGACCAAGGCGTGACCGAAAAAGGAATGAAAGCAGCTATACAGGAATTGCGCGGTGGTGAGAACGTTACTTCGCAAAGTGCTGAAGAAACATATAATTCTTTAAATAAATATGCCAAAAACCTCAATCAACTTGCACGCGATGGCAAACTAGACCCCGTAATTGGCCGCGATGAAGAAATAAGAAGAATACTTCAAATTCTGTCACGCCGAACTAAAAACAACCCCATGCTCGTGGGAGAGCCCGGCACTGGTAAAACCGCCATTGCCGAAGGATTGGCCCACAGAATTGTTGACGGCGACGTACCCGAAAACTTAAAAACCAAGGAAATTTATTCTCTAGATATGGGTGCCCTTATTGCCGGCGCAAAGTATAAAGGGGAATTTGAGGAACGACTCAAGGCCGTTATTAAGGAAGTAACTTCCAGTGATGGTGACATTGTATTGTTTATTGATGAAATTCACACCTTGGTTGGTGCTGGAGGCGGGCAAGGCGCAATGGATGCCGCCAATATTTTAAAACCCGCACTTGCGCGTGGAGAGCTTCGTGCCATTGGCGCAACTACTTTAGACGAATATCAAAAATATTTTGAAAAAGATAAAGCCTTGGAGCGTCGTTTCCAAAAAGTTGTTGTAGATGAGCCAGATACCGAAAGTGCCATTTCAATATTGAGGGGAATTAAAGAAAAGTATGAAACCCACCACAAAGTTAGAATTAAGGACGAAGCAATTATCGCTGCCGTAGAACTATCCGAACGTTATATTACCAACCGATTTCTTCCCGATAAAGCCATTGATTTAATGGACGAGGCTGCGAGTAAGTTACGGATGGAAATAAACTCCAAACCCGAAGAACTCGATGTTTTAGATAGAAAAATCATGCAGCTCGAAATTGAAATGGAAGCTATTAAGCGTGAAAAGGATGAAACAAAATTGAAGTCACTTCACGCAGATTTGGCAAATTTAAAAGAAGAGCGCAACGAATTAAATGCGAGGTGGCAAAGTGAAAAACAGGTTGTAGATAATGTTCAAAATCTAAAAACCGAAATTGAGGAATTAAAACTTGAAGCCGAACGAGCCGAACGCGATGGCGATTTTGGAAAAGTTGCCGAGCTTCGTTACGGAAAAATTAAAGATGCCCAAGCTGCATTGAGCAAATTGGAAACTCAACTTGCCGAAAACGACGAAAGCACTTCCATGATTAAAGAAGAAGTAACTCGCGAAGATATTGCCGAAGTGGTAGCTAAATGGACCGGGATTCCTGTTACTAAAATGCTACAAAGCGATCGTGAAAAGCTACTTACATTAGAAGATCAATTGCACAAACGCGTGGTTGGGCAACACGAAGCCATTATAGCAGTAAGTGATGCTATTCGCAGAAGTCGCGCAGGATTGCAAGACGAAAAAAAACCTATAGGAAGCTTTCTATTTCTCGGAACAACGGGCGTTGGTAAAACCGAATTGGCTAAGGCTTTGGCCGAATATTTATTTGACGACGAAAATGCTATGACTCGGATTGATATGAGCGAATACCAAGAACGGCACAGTATAAGCCGTTTGGTAGGTGCGCCTCCCGGATACGTAGGCTACGATGAAGGTGGACAATTAACCGAAGCCGTTCGCCGTAAACCGTATAGTGTAGTATTATTGGATGAAATTGAAAAAGCGCACCCCGATACGTTTAACATTCTGTTGCAAGTTTTAGATGAAGGTAGATTAACAGACAACAAAGGACGTTTAGCAGATTTTAAAAACACCATTATTATTATGACGAGTAATATGGGGAGCGATATAATTCAGCAGCGTTTTGAAACTGTTAAAGATCCAGACACCGCTATGGAAGGCGCCAAAATAGAAGTGCTTGCACTATTAAAACAAACTGTTCGCCCAGAGTTTTTAAATCGTATAGACGATATTATTATGTTTACGCCGCTTTCTAAAAAAGACATCCGCGAAATTGTGGAGCTTCAGTTAAAAGGTGTCTCTAAAATGTTGCTAAAACAAAACATTGTACTGGATGCTACCTCAGAAGCAATTTCATATCTTTCAGAAAAAGGATACGATCCGCAATTTGGAGCAAGACCCGTAAAAAGAGTAATTCAGCGTCAAGTACTTAATGAATTGAGTAAAGAAATACTCGCTGGAAAAATAACCACAGACAGTATTATTTTGCTGGATAGCTTTAATGACGAGTTGGTATTTAGAAACCAGGAAAATTTAGTTGAATAATTTAGTTTTTAAATAGTAAAATTGAAAAACCCCTAAGCATATGCTTGGGGGTTTTTTAATATAGGTTCTGGGAAGTGTTTTACTGAATAATAATTCGTTTTGTTACCGTACTTGCATCGGCGGTAACTTTTACTAAATACACTCCAGGCGCTAATTTAAGGTTTAAACTAATATTTTTATCTGTATAGTTATTCGCAAACACTTGCTGCCCGAGCGTATTAAATACCGCAACAGAAGAGTCCAACCTACTTGGCAAATTAATACTTATGTTACCGTTAGAAATTGTGGGGTAAACTTCAAAATTGAATACTTCACTCTCCGTAATGCCCAAGGTACATTCCATAACCGCCGGTTCAAAACCGGCTGGAAATGTAGCTTCAAAGGTCTCTACTCCAGATAATGGCCAAATATCTCTAACCACCAAGGTATTGTCTGGACCAATTAAGCAATACGTGGGATAGGCCGAAACGCCAAAGTTTGCATCTACATCAGGTCCGCCGCCTTCATTACTTACTGCCGGTGCATGGTTAAATGGTCCGCCGTGCTGTTGCTCGTATAATCGTACGCGATCGTCATCATCATATCCATTGTTAATAGACAGACAAAACACCAAACCTTCGTTACACCCATATTTATCAAAAAACTCATTGAAAATAGGAGCCGTTTGTTGACAGGGAACGCAATCTGCAAAAAAGAAGTCCAGCCAAACATATTTGCCCTGGGCAGTTATGGAATATAAGTTATGTTCCACGCCATCGATATCCGTAACGGTAAAATCATCAACAACGTCGCCTACACTGTAGTTGTTTACTTGGGCGTTTATTGTAAAACCAATAAATAATAGAAGAAATGTAATTTTTTTCATAATAAGTTATAATTAGTGGGTTTGTTGCCAATAAAAGTACAGATAAATTCAAAATAAAATTTATTATTACAAATAAAATCAGTATTGTCCGATTAAAAATCATGTTTTTCCCCTACGGGACATTTGTTTAGGTGCGATCTCTTGATCACCAATATTTTGCCCAGCTGGAGCAGTATGCCGTTAGACATTAAATATGGGTAAAAAAATAGATCCCCGTCAATTCCTAGTCCCGTAGGGACGACATATAATATGGGGTTTTCCAGAGTTAGTCATTACTTTTATCGGACAACAATGAAATAAAATTAAAAAACCCCTCAAAATTTCATTCATTGAAATTTTGAGGGGTTCGGCTTCAAATAAAGTGGTATTTAAAGTTTAGCTAGAAACTACCACTTGTCAATTTGGTCCTTCAACTCTTCTTTTGTCTTTCCGGTTTTTTCTTGAAGACGTCCAAGTAATTCGTCAGATTTTCCTTCGGCATACTTTAGGTCATCATCAGTAAGATCTGCATATTCTTGCTTAAACTTACCTTTTACTTGATTCCATTTTCCTTTAAACTGATCTTCATTCATAGCGTTTTGATTTAAGTTAAATTAATTTTTCTTTTTCGTACTATAAAATTACAACAGCTTCCTTCACATTAATAATAATGAATTATTAAAGATTAAAGCCTTTTAGTTATAACTTTGCCAATAATTCTTAAAAACTGTTATTTTAATAAGTAACTTATGAAACATATACTTTTATTACTAACACTTATGCCGTTATTCACTTTCTGTGGGCAACAAAAAGATAAAGACGATAACAGCACCAAAACCGAATCTACAAACCAAATAGATACCGAAAATTTTAGCGCTACTTACTATTTACTTCGCCATGCCGAAAAAGATCGTACAGACCCCACAAATCAGGATCCTGCGCTCAATATTGATGGAATGATGCGCGCCAAAAGATGGGCGTCGTACTTTGAACCCATTAAAATTGATGAAATTTACATAACCAAATATGTGCGTACCAAACAGACTATTTCGCTTATCGCACAGCAAAAGGCAATTTCGCCAATACGCTACGATCCCAATACTATATATTCCGAAGAATTTTTAAAACAAACAAACGGCAAAACCGTATTAATCGCTGGTCATAGCAATACAACGCCGCAACTGGTAAACAAGCTAATTGGTGAAGAAAAATATAAAGAGATGGACGACAGCGACAATGCAACACTGTTTAAGGTTACCATAGATGGGAATGATAAAAAAGTAGAAACAATTACGGTAGATTGATTTTTTTTTAATCTGAAATCTTTATTAATTCGTATTCATTCTCCAATAATCATTCTATTTTTGCACATATGGCAATTCAGAAAAACGTAAAAATTAAAAACCGAAAGGCACGATTTGAGTATGAAATTCTCGACACCTACACGGCTGGCATTGTGCTTCGAGGCACCGAAATAAAAGCAATTCGCGAAGGAAAAGCTTCTATTGCCGAAAGTTTTTGCGAATTTAGCAACGGCGAACTTTTTGTAATTAATATGACCGTGCAAGAGTACAGCCACGCCACACATTACAATCACTCTCCAAAAAGCGAACGCAAGCTTCTTTTAAATAGAAGTGAACTTAAAAAACTAGAAAAGGAAGTAAAAAATAGCGGACTTACAATTATTCCGTTGGTTCTTTTTACGAACAGTAAAGGCCTAGCAAAGATTGATATTGCATTAGCTCGAGGGAAAAAGCAATTTGATAAGCGCGAAGTAATAAAAGAACGTGATTCCAAAAGACAACTTAGCAGAATTAAAAAAGCTTTTAACAATTAACTAAAAAATACATCCCTCCTTTTGGCTTCATCTCATTGTTGATTGTAATGGCTCGCGAAAATAAATTCAGCCCATAAATAATTTTCATTTCCATAATTGAAATCATTTATTAGTATTTTGCATAGGTCAAAAAAAATAGTTCCACCAGACCCCGATTTATGCGCTTTAAACTCAGTATTCTTCTCTTTTTTATTTCAGCAAGTATTTCTGCCCAAATAGTTGGGAAAGTAACCAACTCCAAAGGCGAACCTCTGCCCTACGTTAACATTTATCTGCAAAACAGCTATATTGGCACCACAACGAACGACGACGGTAATTACACTTTAAATGTTTCAAAAAAAGCGGAATACGTAATCGTTTTTCAATTTTTGGGATATAAAACTTTAAGCAAGAATATTACTCCCACTTCGTTTCCGCATATTCTAAATATTAAACTCGAAGAAGAATCTACCAGTCTTGAGGAGGTAATTTTAAACACTGCAGAAGATCCCGCATACCGCATTATTCGTAATACTATTGCACAACAAAAGGAAAATTTAGCAAGATTAAGCGCGTACACAGCTCACTTTTATTCGCGTGGATTGTGGAAAGTTAAAGACGTACCCAAAAAAATAATGGGACAAGAAATAGGCGATTTTAACGGCATGTTAGATTCTACCCGAACTGGTATTATTTATCTTTCGGAAACTATTTCAGAAATTGCTTACCAAAAACCTAATAAATTCACCGAAGAAATAATTGCCAGTAAAGTAAGCGGCAACGATAACGGTTTCAGCTTTAACAGTGCTCAAAGCGCTAATATTTCGTTTTATGAAAATACGGCGGAACTCAATGCTGCATTGGTCTCGCCTATTGCTACCAACGCCTTAAATTATTATAACTATAAACTAGACGGTGTTTTTTACGATGGGCCAAAACTCATTAATAAAATAAAGATAATTCCAAAACGACCCAACGATAGGGTTTGGACAGGTTTTATTTATATAGCTGAAGACGATTGGCAATTGTACGGAACTGCACTTTCCGCTACCGGGGCTGCAATTCAGGTGCCATTTGTAAATAACTTATTGGTAAAACAGAATTATAAGTACGATACAAAAAATGATTTTTGGATCAAGATTTCACAAACTATCGATTTTGGTTTCGGGCTTTTAGGGATGAAAGGAGAGGGCGGGTTTATAGCTGTTTACAGCAATTACAACTTTACACCGAAGTTCAACAAAAACACCTTTACTAATGAAGTGCTTTCATTTAAGCCCGAAGCTAATAAAAAAGACAGTATTTTTTGGAGAGATAGTCGTCCTGTACCACTAACGGATGAGGAATTAAAAGACTACATTAAAAAAGACAGCCTTCAGACATTACAGCATTCAAAACCGTACTTGGATTCAATAGACGCAAAACGCAACAAGCTAAAAGTTCTTAGTTTGCTTATGGGGTACACCTATAAAAATTCCTTTGAAAAATGGGCCGTTGACTACGAAGCGCCCCTAACCAAAATTAATTTTAATACCGTTCAAGGCTGGAATAGCAAAGCTGGGCTAACCTATAGCAAGTGGTATGATGACGCTCGCACAAACACATTTTCTGGCGCCGTACACGGAAACTACGGAATTGCCGAAGACAGGTTTCGGTTTACGGTGCATATGGTTCGCAATTTTAATTGGAAAGACAAATTGCGGCTTTCACTATCTGGCGGAAGCAAAGTGAATCAGTTTAATGGTTCAGAACCTATTTCGCCGTTTATAAATACTATTTCCACATTGTTTTTTGAACGAAATTATATGAAGTTGTACGAACGTAATTACGGGCAAATTGGTTACAGCCAGGAAGTAATTAATGGTCTTCATCTGTATGCTGCCGCAGGGTATGAAAATCGCAAACCACTTTTTAATAATTCTGATTATGTTACCATTCCGTTTGAGAATATAAGCTATACCAGTAATAATCCGTTAGCCCCGAACGATTATAGCAATGCTGCCATTAAGGAGCACAACATTGTAAAAAGCAAGTTACGGTTGCAAATTAATTTTGCTCAGAAATATTATTCAAATCCAGATATGAAATTTAATATCGGCGATAGCCCATTTCCGGAGTTAAATATTTCAATTGAAAATGGAACAGCAATAACAGAATCTAACTACGATTACACACAAATTGAAGCGAGTTTAAATCAATCGCTAACTCTGGGAAACAAAGGGCAATTTGCTTACAATTTAAAGAGCGGCACTTTTGCGAATGGCGACGCAATTTCGTTTGTAGATTTTAAACATTTTAACGGAAACCAAACAAGAGTGGGCACTTCGGCTAATTATACCCAAATGTTTAACTTGATGCCTTATTATATGTTTAGCACCAATAAAAGCTATTTTGAAGGACATTTAGAGCACGATTTTCGAGGTTGGATTTTAGGCAAAATCCCTGGGATTAATAAATTAAACTTCAATTTGGTAGCTGGTGCACATTTTTTAAGTACCGAAGAACGTAAACCGTATTCCGAATTCTCAGTGGGAATAGACAATCTAGGCATTGGTAAATTTAGACTGCTTCGGGTAGATTACGTTCGTTCCTACTACAATAATGAGAGTCGCGGTGCCTTTATTTTTGGACTGAAGTTTTTCGATATTTTTGAACCCTAAAAATTAAAACATTGTTTAAACATATAATGATTGTACTTTACAATTTCGGCGAGATAAATACAAACAGCTATGGCTATTCCTTTTCCAGTTATTATTACAGAACGTTTAAATCTTCGGAAAATAGTGCCTGCAGATTTTGAAAGGGTACATTTTTTCAGAACCGATAAAGCAATTAATAAATTTATAAAAAGAGCAGCGCAAACAAACCAAATGACCATTGCGCATATTGAAAAAATTACTGCCGATTTACGACAAAACAAATCTATTACCTGGGGAATTACAACAAAGAAATCGGACATTTTAATTGGCTCAATATGTTTGTGGAATTTTTCAGAAGATAAAAAAACCGCCGAAGTTGGATACGTCCTCGATCCAAAATTTCAGGGCCAGGGAATTATGAGCGAAGCATTAAAAGCAGTTTTAAATTTTGGGTTTAGCCAAGGCGGTTTCCAAATCATTGAAGCCTTTACAGATTATAGGAATATTCCGTCAAAAAGCCTACTAAAACAGCATGGATTTATTCCAAGCACAACACGTAAAGATATTCATAACCAAGACAATGTGGTGTTTTACTTAAACCGTTAGTTTTTATCTTCCAAAAGCGGAACAAATCTAAACTCTCCGTATTCTTCCTTCTCAAATTCGGTATCGGATTTACGGGTAAACACCGTCATAATTTGCACATTTTCGCCAACGGGAATAACCAATTTTCCACCAACTTTTAATTGTGCCAACAATGCATTTGGAACAAAAGGCGCGCCTGCAGTTACAATAATCCCATCAAAAGGAGCTTCTTCTTCAAGGCCAATATAGCCGTCGCCAAAAATCATACGTTTGGGTTTGTATCCGAGCTTCGGAAGAAAAAGTTTTGTTTTTTTAAATAGTTCATTTTGTCTTTCAATTGTAAATAGTACTGCTCCCATCTCTAAAAGTACCGATGCTTGGTAACCACTTCCCGTTCCAATCTCAAGAATCTTATCGCCCTTTTTAACTTCTAAAAGTTCGGTTTGCCGGGCAACGGTATAGGGTTGCGAAATAGTTTGATCTGCTGCAATCGGAAAAGCTTTGTCAACATAAGCGTGTCCCACGAAACCGGAATCCATAAAGAGATGCCGCGGAATTTTACCAATGGCCTGCAACACGTTTTTATCGGCAATACCTTTCTGTTTAAGCGTTTCAACCAATTTTTTTCGCATTCCTTGATGGGTAAATGTATCTTTCACTTTATTTCAGATTTTAGAAATTATACGCTAAACAATCAATCTTACAAAGTAACCAAATTTGGAGATGAAGCTACACGTTTCGCATAATAATTTCGAATTTATAGTTTAAGTGATAAATTTATAAAAACACAGAAAGGCTGCACGGTAAATTTCTCGAGGCTCTTACCCCCATAAACCTCCTAAAGGTTTAAACTTTCCCTCTAAAACACTTACATTTGTGAAAAATCACACGCCAATGCTAAAAGCAGGAGTTCTGGGTGCTGGTCACCTTGGAAAAATACATTTAAAATTGCTGCAACAATCTACTAAATACGAACTTGTAGGTTTCTACGATGCCAGCAAAGAGGCTTCAGAAAAAATAGAATCTGAATTTGGCTACAAGAGTTTTCCATCTATGGAAAGCCTTATAGATGCAAGCGAAATGGTAGTTGTAGTTACTCCTACCAGTAAACATTTTGAATGTGCTAAAATGGTAATTAATGCCGGCAAGCATCTTTTTATTGAAAAACCAATTACCCAAACCGTAACGCAAGCTGAAGAAATTCGCGATTTGGCAAAGCTTAAAAAAGTTCGCGGACAAGTGGGGCAGGTTGAGCGTTTTAACCCTGCATTCCAGGCAATTAAAGATAAAATTCACAACCCAATGTTTATTGAAACCCACAGGCTGTCGGAATTTAATCCACGCGGGACCGATGTTTCAGTAGTTTTAGATTTAATGATCCACGACATTGACGCTATTTTAAGTGTAGTAAAAAGCCCTGTAAAAGCGGTGAGTGCCAGTGGGGTTTCGGTTATTAGCGAAACACCGGATATTGCTAATGCCAGAATAGAATTTGAAAACGGTTGCGTAGCTAATTTAACGGCTAGCCGTATTTCGCTAAAAAGCATGCGCAAAGCACGCTTTTTTCAGCGCGATGCTTATATATCTGTAGATTTTCTTGAGAAAAAATGTGAAGTGGTAAAAATGAAAAACGCACCCGAAAAGCTGGATGATTTTGCCATGGTACTTACCAATGCCGAAGGCGTAAAAAAACAAATTTATTTTGAAAATCCAAAGATTGAAGCCAACAACGCAATTCTTGACGAGCTTGAAAGTTTTTACGAAGCAATTAAAGCAGACCGCACCCCCGAAGTATCTCTTAAACAAGGTACCGAAGCCCTGCGGGTTGCGATGTTGATAATTGAAAATTTTAAAAAAATATAGCACCTATTTCCTAAAAGGCAAATTAGAAACAAAAAAATAATCTGAGAACGGATAAAAGTTCTAAAATCTAAAATATAATATTTAAATAATGAAGAATATAGCAGTAATAGGCGCAGGAACCATGGGCAACGGAATAGCCCACACCTTCGCACAATTTGATTACAAAGTAAATTTAATTGATCTTTCTGAAACCTCGCTGGAGAAAGGAATGGCAACTGTTACCAAAAATCTGGATAGAATGGTGGCAAAGGAAAAAATTTCGGAAGCAGATAAAACGCGCACTCTAGGCAATATTTCAACATTTACAAAATTAGAAGAAGGCGTAAAAGGTGCCAACTTGATTGTAGAAGCGGCAACCGAGAACTTAGATTTAAAACTGAAAATTTTTAGGGATTTAGATAAATTTTGTCCTGCCGAAACAATTCTGGCCAGCAACACTTCATCTATTTCCATTACGCAGATTGCTTCCGCCACCTCTCGACCTGAGAAGGTAATCGGAATGCATTTTATGAATCCTGTGCCCATTATGAAATTAGTTGAAATTATTAAAGGGTACAGTACTTCTGAAGAAACGTTTAAAACCGTTGAAGAACTTTCAAAAAAATTAAGCAAAGTACCGGTAGAGGTTAACGATTATCCAGGCTTTGTAGCCAATAGAATTTTAATGCCAATGATTAACGAAGCTGTTGAAACACTTTATAACGGCGTGGCAGGCGTTAAAGAAATAGACACCGTTATGATGCTAGGCATGGCACACCCGATGGGTCCCTTAGCGCTAGCCGATTTTATTGGACTCGATGTATGTTTATCTATATTGAATGTAATGTACGATGGATTTAAAAACCCAAAGTATGCCCCGTGTCCGTTATTAGTAAATATGGTTATGGCAGGCAAACTGGGAGCAAAAAGCGGTGAAGGATTTTACGATTACAGCCAAAACCGAAAGGCAGAAACTATTTCCTCACAATTTAAAAAGTAATATTTTTTATTGCTTAACGCAGTAAGAATATAAATTATCAATTAAAATTTGGCAAAAATAATTCCTTTTAAAGCCGTCCGGCCTACGCGAGACAAAGTGAGTTTACTAGCAGCACGTTCGTACGAAAGTTACACGGCAATGCAGGTAGAATCGCGCTTGCGAGATAATCCGTTTTCGTTTTTGCACATTGTAAATCCAGGGTACAAATACCAAAAAGAGATTTCTGGCGAAGAACGTTACGGGTTGGTGCGCAATCGCTATCAAGAATTTAAGGAGGACGGAATATTTATGCAGGACGAAAAGCCTTCGTTTTACATTTATAAAATCGTTAATCGAGATGGCCGAAAATTTCACGGCATCGTGGCAGCTGCAAGCGTGCAAGATTACGAGGACGATGTTATTAAAAAACACGAAGATACGTTGGAGTTTCGAGAAGTGATTTTTAAGGAATATTTAAAAACAGTTGGTTTTAATGCAGAAGCAGTACTCCTAACCTATCCCGATAATGACAAATTAGGGGCAATTATTTCCGAAATAATGCAAACCCGGCCGGAGTACGAATTTACCACAACTTATAGAGACACCCACTATTTATGGAATGTTGATGAAAGTGCATTGTTGGAAAAAATTCAAAAAATATATGCAGAAATGCCAGCTTTATATATTGCGGACGGTCATCACCGCTCCGCCTCTTCCTATTTGTTAGCTAAGGACTTAAAGGTAGAAAACCCGCAGCATACGGGAGATGAGCCCTATAATTACTTTATGAGTTTCCTGATTCCCGAGAGCGATCTAAAAATTTATGAATTCAACCGTTTAATAAAAGACCTAAACGGTATGACCAAAGAAGAGTTTTTAATTAAACTGGATGAATATTTCAGAATTGAAAATCGCGGAATGGATTACTATAAACCTTCTAAACTGCATCATTTCAGTATGTATTTAGACGGCGAATTTTATTCATTGTACCTTCGTAAAACGAAATACCAAATAAACAATGCCCTCGATGCTTTAGACACGCATATTTTGTATGTTACAATTTTAAAGCCACTTTTAGGCATTGAAGATTTAAGAAACGATCAACGAATAGAATACGCACACGGCAAAAAAGACTTGGCGTATGTAAAAACAGTAGTAGATTCTGGCACATTTGCAGTTGGTTTTGGCTTGGTGCCCGTCACCACCGCAGAGTTGCGACAAATTGCTGATGAAGGTTTAAAAATGCCTCCCAAAAGTACGTATATTGAACCCAAACTTCGAAGTGGTGTTACGGTTTATGAGTTTTAATAAATGGATTAAAGGAAAAGAGAGAACACAATGACGATTTCAGAAAATTTAAAACATTTTAATTCCAAATTACCTACAAATGTTACCCTTGTGGCGGTTACTAAAACCAAGCCCGTTAGCGATTTAATGGAAGCTTATAATGCTGGGCACCGTGTTTTTGGTGAAAACAAAGTACAGGAAATGGAGCAGAAATGGCAAGAAATGCCAAAAGATATTCAATGGCACATGATTGGCCATGTGCAACGTAACAAGGTAAAATATATGGCACCGTTTGTGAGTTTAATTCACGCGGTAGATAGTGACAAACTTTTAAAGGAAATAAATAAAGAAGCTGGAAAAAACGATCGTATTATTAACTGCTTACTTCAAATAAAAATAGCAGAAGAAGAAAGTAAATTTGGCATGAGCGAAGAAGATGCTACAAATCTTCTCGATTCCGAGGAGATTAAAAACCTAAAAAATGTAAGTATTGTAGGGCTCATGGGGATGGCAACCTTTACAGATAATGAGCAGCAGATTTCGGAAGAATTTAAAAAATTAAAAAATACTTTTGATCACTTCAAAGAGAAATACAATCAATTTACCATTCTTAGTATGGGCATGAGCGGGGACTATAAAATTGCCATAACTAATGGCAGTACCATGATTCGCGTGGGCAGCGCCATTTTTGGAGAACGCAATTATTAATAGTCAGTAATTAAAATTAAAACCATAAATTTAATACGTGTACGCAATTTTAGACATAGAAACGACGGGAGGAAAATACAATGAGGAGGGAATCACCGAAATTGCAATATACAGGTTTGACGGCCATCAAATCGTCGATCAGTTTTCAAGTCTTATCAATCCTGAGATACCCATACAGCCCTTTGTTGTAAACCTTACCGGCATTAATAATGAAATGCTTCGGAATGCGCCAAAATTCTACGAAATAGCAAAGCGCGTTATCGAAATTACCGAAGACTGCGTAGTGGTAGCGCATAATGCACTTTTTGACAAACGAATTCTTACAACCGAATTTGACCGATTGGGATATCAATTTGAAAAGAAAACACTATGTACGGTAGAACTTTCAAAAAAATTGATTCCAGATATGCCATCGTATAGTTTGGGAAAATTAGTACGCGCATTGGGCATTCCTTTAAGCGACCGCCATCGCGCACAAGGCGATGCTAAGGCAACCGTAGCACTTTTTAAAATGTTGTTGGACAAAGACAAGTCTAAAGAAATAATTACCGAAACCCTTCGTAAAGACACCAAAAAACAGCTAGAGCCAAAGCTCTTAGATATAATTAAAGACACGCCTTCTGAAACTGGCGTATATTATATGCGCAATGAGGCCGGCAAGATTATATACATCGGGAAAAGTAAAAATATTAAGAAACGCCTAACACAACATTTCACAAGTGACAACAGAAAATCTAAAAAAATTCAGTTGGAAGTAAAGTCTGTTTCATATGAAAAAACAGGAAACGAACTTATTGCTCTATTAAAGGAATGCGAAGAAATAAAACACAACAAACCTTTGTACAACAGAGCATTGCGACATACTACATTTACGCATCAGCTTACATCGTTTGTAGATGAAAAAGGCTATATAAATCTAAAAATTGAAAAGGCAGATAATCGTAAAAAAGCCATAACTACCTTCGGCAATTATCAACAGGCCAAAACGGCACTGTTTAAAATAACTGAAGAATATCAACTTTGTGAAAAACTTACTGGACTAAACCATACAGAAAAACAATGTTTTAATTACACTATTCAAGAATGCTTTGGAGCATGTGTAAATAATGAGGCAGTTGCTGAATATAACAGCCGCGTAAATTCTTTTTTGGAAAAATGTAGTTACGAAAACCAAAACATGTTAATAATAGATCGCGGAAGGGAAATTGAGGAACGATCGGTAATTTTAATTGAAAACGGTGTTTATAAAGGATACGGTTTTTATAATTTGAACCATCAAATAAACAATCCTGAAATATTAAAATCTATCATAAATCCAATGCAAAACAATCGGGATGTACAGCATATTATCCAAAGTTATTTACGAAGGAAAAAAGTACTTAAAACGGTTAAGCTTACCGCCAATACTGTGAATTAAATTAAAGTTCCCTATTTTTAGTCTTTCAAATAATATAAATTGAAACCAAGCAATAAAAAATCCTGGCGCTATAAAATTCATGAGATAATCTATGAGGCAGATACGCCCATGGGGAAGCTTTTTGATATTATTCTACTTATATTAATATTACTTAGCGTAATAATTGTTATGCTAGAGAGCGTACGTTCTATAGATTTAGAATATCACAAATTGTTTTATGTTATTGAATGGATTATAACCATCTTTTTTACCATTGAATATATAGCTCGAATTATCACTGTAAAGAAACCAAAAAACTACATTTTCAGTTTCTACGGTATTATTGATTTGTTGTCAACCATTCCATTATACCTGTCTTTTATTTTAGTGGGAAGCAACTATTTGCTTACAGTGCGGGCCATGCGGTTGTTGCGCGTTTTTAGAATATTAAAAATAGCACGGTATATAGGTGAAGGCAATAAACTGAAAAAAGCACTTTTAGAAAGCCGAGCAAAAATATTTATATTCATTTTTGCCGTACTTATTGTCGCTATTATTGCAGGCACGCTTATGTATTTAATTGAAGGAGAAGAAAGTGGTTTTAAGAGTATCCCGGTTAGTGTATATTGGTGCATCGTTACCCTTACCACGGTAGGTTTTGGCGATATTGCCCCCGTTACACCTGCGGGTCAGTTTTTGGCAACCATAATTATGATTCTAGGTTATGGAGTTATAGCTGTACCCACGGGAATTATTAGTGCCCAATATGTAAGAAAAGAGAGAGACGATTTTGTTCACGTAAACACTCAGTCTTGTAGAAATTGCGGCGCATCTAAACATAGAGATGATGCAAAATTCTGTCATAAATGTGGCTATGAATTGCATTCAGAAACTAACCCCATAGCGTAATGCGTTCCAAAAAACCATTGCTTATTTGCGTTGTGGGCGCTACCGCCATCGGTAAAACTTCATTAGCTGTAAAACTTGCAAAGGCTTTTTCTACCGAAATAATCTCGGCAGATTCAAGACAATTTTTTAAAGAAACACACATTGGAACCGCTGTTCCCAGCGAGGACGAATTAAATGCGGCACCCCACCATTTTATTCAAACTAAAAGTATTTTAGAAGACTATTCGGTGGGCGATTTTGAAAAAGATGCCATTGCTTTGTTAACTACACTTTTTAAAAAGCACAACATTGTTATAATGGTAGGCGGTTCCGGACTTTATGTAGATGCAGTGGTAAAAGGATTAGACAATTTTCCGAAAGTAGAATCAGGCATACGCGACAAGTTAAATACCGAACTGATGGAAAGCGGAATTGAAGTACTTCAAAATGAATTAAAAAAGGCAGATCCTCATTATTTTGAAAAAGTTGATATTCAAAATCCACACAGATTGGTACGGGCGCTGGAAATATATCGAGGTACGGGAAAACCGTATTCGTCTTTCTTAAATAATAAAACCGTACATAGAAATTTTGAAACACTTTTTGTCGGCTTAACGGCAGACAGGGAAACCATCTATAGTCGAATTAATTTGCGGGTAAACAAGATGGTAGAGGCCGGCTTGGTTAAGGAAGCAAAAGCGTTACTACCTCACAGAAAAAGAAACGCGTTGCAAACGGTAGGCTATCGGGAGCTTTTTGAATATTTTGATGGAAACTTTACCTTGGAAGAAGCTATTGCTGAAATTAAAAAAAACACCAGAAGATTTGCAAAACGCCAAAATACGTGGTTTAAAAAAAATGATGCCATTCACTGGTTTGATTATAAAACCAGCGCTAAAATAATTGTAAAGTATATAAAAGAAAAAAACGCCCACTAGGAGGCGTTTTTTTACACATATCTTAATTTACACTACTAGTTGTCTACTTCGCTTTTAACAACCAATCGGAAACCTTCACCGTGAATATTGATTATTTCTACCCCATCATCTTTACTAAGATATTTTCTGAGTTTAGCAATGTAAACGTCCATACTTCTTGAGGTAAAGTAGTTATCATCTCTCCAAATCTTGGTTAGCGCCAATTCACGTGGCATTAAATCATTTTTATGAAGTGCCAATAAACGCAACAATTCGTTTTCTTTTGGCGATAATTTGATAGGGGTTTCTTTATTGTAGGTTAAGAAACGTAGCTTAGAATTTAAGTGGAAATTACCAATCTCAAATTCAAATTGCTTGCTATCTGCAATAGAATCTGTTGCCTTTCTTTGAATAATAGCTTTTATTTTCATCAACAATACTTCGCTATCAAAAGGCTTGTTTAAATAATCGTCTGCACCTACTTTATAGCCTTTTAGCACATCTTCCTTCATAGCTTTCGCTGTAAGGAAAATAATAGGTACGTCTTCATTTTTTTCACGTATTTCCTTAGCCAATGTAAACCCATCTTTGTAAGGCATCATAACGTCTAATATGCAGAGATCGAAATCGTCTTTTTTAAATTTTTCAAAACCTTCCATTCCGTTTTTTGCGTGTGTAACGTTATAATCGTTCATCGCTAGATAGTCTTTAAGAACTGTTCCGAAATTGGGATCGTCTTCTACTAAGAGTATTTTTTTGTTTTCTGTTTCCATAATTTTAAGATATTAAGATATTAGGTGTAGTTTTAATATAAAGGTGCTGCCTTTTCCTTTTTCACTTTCAACAAATATTTCGGCGTCGTGATCGTCTAAAATTCGTTTAACATATGCTAGACCGAGTCCGTGCCCTTTAACGTTGTGTATATCGCCCGTGTGTTCACGGTAAAACTTTTCAAATATTTTTTTCTGAACCCCTTTGCTCATTCCCATGCCTTGGTCGCGAATCTTTAAGATAACACTATTTTTAACGTTTTCTGAATAGATATCTATTTTTGGTTGCTCTTCAGAATATTTAATTGCGTTGTCCAATATATTTACTATTACATTTGTTAAATGCGACTCGTTTGCCAGTACCGTAGACTTAAGCGCTCCATAATGTGTGTTTATATAACCGCCTTTATCTTCAACTATTAGGCTTACGTGCGAGATTGAATCTTCGACCAAATCTTGTAAATCTACACGCTCTTTTGGTAGATCCAGCTCATTTTTTTCAAGTTTTGAAATTCGAAGTACATTTTCTACTTGTGCATTCATTCTTCTATTTTCATCTCGAATCATTCCCAAATATCGGTTCAAAAACTCTTTGTTATCCTTTACTTTCGGGTTTTTAAGGGAATCTAACGCTAAATTAATAGTCGCGATTGGCGTTTTAAATTCGTGCGTCATATTATTGATAAAATCACTCTTAATCTGAGAAATCTGACGCTGCTTATATATCTGCGAAATCGCGCTAGAATAGGCCAATATTATCACTGCCGTAAATACCAGTGAGAGGATGGCCATTCCTAAAATACTATTAATTACTAATTTCTCCTTTTCTGAAAAATTTACATAAAGCTCATAATTGCTTTTATTTTCATTTACGAACAGGGGAACGATATAGGTATTATCAGGATTGAACTTAAAATTTTTTGAACGTACTTTTGTTTCAAGGTTATTATTAAAAATAGCAAACTCAAATTTAGATTTTAACCCACGCTCCTTTAGCTCTTTTGAAATTAGTTTCGAAATCTCTTCTTCCTTAACCCGCTTGTATATAGGAACCATTGATGTTACATTACTAACAAAATCTTCAAATTGTTTGCGTTCGTAATCTTTTAATCTAGAAAACGACTCCACTCTCGTTTGGGTTGTGGTGGTTCCGTCTATTCCTTCAGTTATTTTTGTCTTTGTTTTTCTGCTGGTAAGTTTTCTAAATTGAATGCTATCCATTTCAGAATCAAAAAATCCAGAAGAAAGTTTGTAATCCTGTTCTAAAATTCCATCGGTAAAAATAAAAGTTTCATTTGTTGCCTTATTTTGAATTCGATAGGCTAACTCTGTAAAACTTTGGCTGTCGGGCACCTGTATGCTATCTACATACGCACTGTAAACTTGATAATACGCTTCGTTTTCTCGTAACTGAATTTCCCTTGCCACTGACAAAATCACCTGCTTGGAATTTATAGTAAACTGTTCCGCTTTTGTTTTATAAGCGTTTGATATCCAATATCCCTGAACAAATACTATTCCCAATAATGAGAGGCTCATGAGCGCTATAAGCAATACGAATAGCTTTTTGTTCATACCCCAAAAGTAAGATTTTAACATTTAGCCACTTGGTAGTTTAACCAAATGTTAACAAAAGAAATACAGCTATAACAACGCCTTACAACAGAAGCGTTTTATGGATTTCAGAAACGCGCTTTTTAGTTGCTTCAATAGTGGTATTTTCGATAATAATATCGGCCAATTTTAGCTTTTCTTTATCGCTCCATTGGTTATTAATGCGTTGCTCTATTGCTTCTTTCGAAGTTTTATCGCGTGCCATAACACGCGCTATTCTAATGGCTTTTGGCGCCGTAACAAGTATTGTAAGGTCGCAGTGTTTATAACCGCCGTTTTCAAAAAGGATAGCGGCTTCCTTTATTACATATGGAGCATTTTGTTTAGTAGTCCATTTTTTAAAATGCATGGCCACTCGTGGATGTATAATTTTGTTAACCGCTTGTAATAAGTTTGTATCGTTAAAGATTTTATCTGCGACGTAGGTGCGATTTAAACCTGCGTCTGTGTAGGCATTTTCACCTAAAAGAGCAATTAATTCCCTACGGATTATCTTGGAAGAATTGGTAAGTTTTTTAGCTTCAACATCGGCAATATATATAGGTACGCCTAGTTTAGAAAACATTTTTGCCACGGTAGTCTTGCCACTTCCTATCCCTCCGGTAAGACCAATAATTTTCATTGTGTAATATTTACGTTGTAATCGTTAAATTATTTAAAAATAAAGAAATCGATTTTTTTTGGCTCAAAAACAACGTTCAAAATACCCGGTGGCATTTTTTCTAAAGTAGGCAACATAAAATTGTCGTCTTTGTTTCTCTTGGCGTAATCGCATATAACCCTAAAATTTTCTTTAGAAATTTTGGTGAATTCGCTCACCGGCACATCGTACGATACGGTAACGGAGGGCGATATTAATTTTATTTCCATTTCTGGCGGAAGATTAATTACCTCTATGGGAAGGGTAAATTGTCCTTGGGAGTATTCCGCTACTTTTAAATTAATGGTTACGGTGTTGGGTTTAATTGAAACAATTTCGGAATTAGGGGAAACTAAACTTATAGATTTCGAAATACTTTTTTCTATTCCATTCAATGAAACTTCTTCGGTTCTAATTGAATTTATTTTTTTTAATGTACCCGAAGGACCCGAAATGGTTACAGAATCCGGACTTATTTTTATACTGTCCCTAGGTTTAAATCCGTCTTTAAAAGAAAGTTTTGTACTTGGAACTACTTTTACTTTTTTGAGCACAATTGGGTCCAAAACAACCTTTAATTCCTCTACCGATAAATTTTTGATACCTAAGTTTCTATTAAAATTAGAGGAAACCATTCGCGACAATTCATTTTTACTAATGGTGAAATGGTCTTTTTCATTGTCGTAAAATTCACTTACTTGTACATCAATTCTCGGTTTTTTAAATTTATAGAATAAAATTTCGAAACCATTTGCCGTTAAATCAAACATAATGGTGTGCAAGTTTTTTTCAGATAATGCCGTGGTTTCTGGTATATTTTCATAATTAATTTTGGCTTCCATTGTAGTAGTAAACTCTCTACTAAATTTGGTTAAAATCCAGAAAATAGCAGCAATTAGCAGAAAGAATAAAAAGCGTTTTATCTTTAAATTCTTATTCTTCTTAAAAATTCCTTTTGTCATACTATTTTTATTGGCCATCAATAAATTTACTTAAAAAATAAAAAAGGAAATTGTTCCTGTGGATCTTTCTTTAAAATGTTTATTAAAAAATTCGATTTTAAAAATGCAATCCCGTACCCGAAAAATTGAACAAAAACTGCTCGCAAGGTAAGAATACCAATATAGGCACTTCGATTTTTGAGGCTTGAGTCTATAAATATTAAAATTAAATACAAAAGAATTGGCAGTAAAAACCAAGGCGTTATAAGTATTGAAAGCAAGACGGAAAACAAGACAAACAATACAAATAAGGTTGGAAACCAGAATGTTATTTTAGCTGCATCCGGATGCCATTTATTTAATATAGGGCGAACCAATCCAAATTTTTTCACTTGCAAATAAAACTTACTCCAAGAAATCCGCCGTTTGTGATATACATAAGCCTCGGGTAAAAACGTAGTATCAAATCCTGTTTTTAAGATACGTTGCGAAAGATCTGGATCCTCACCTGGGTGTATTTTTGAATATCCCCCAGTTTTTAAAAATGCTTGTTTTGAAATGCCCATATTAAAACTTCGGGGTTCAAATTTATTTACACTTTTTATATTACCCCGAATCCCGCCAGTTGTAAGAAACGAAGTCATTGTATAATTAATTGCTTTCTGCAATGCAGTAAAACTTTTGTGTGCCGCATCTGCTCCGCCAAAACAATGGAAATAGTTTTCGTGAAGAAAGGTATCAACAGTTTTTAGATAATGCGGCGGCAATATACAATCTGAATCTAAAATTATAAAGTAGTTGCCTTTTGCGTGTTCCATTCCATAATTTCGAGAATCGCCCGGACCAGAATTCGGTTTAAAAAAGTATGAAATTGAAAGCTTCTTAGAAAATTGTGTCACAACCTCTTTTGATGTTTCGGTAGAACCGTCTTCCACGATTACAATTTCGAACTCTTTTTTAAAATCTAAGGCAACAAAACTCTCTAAAAGTTCCTTAACTTCCTGAGGACGGTTATATACTGGGATTATAAAAGAATAGCTTATTTGCATCGCGCTAAGTTAATGAAATAAAAAAAGCCACCCACTTTCGTGGATGGCCTTTATATAAGAATTGTGAAAAATTAGTTTTTCAAAATCTTGTATGTTCCAGTCTGGCCGTTTACGGTAACCTTTAATACGTAGGCACCAGTAGTAATTCCAGAAAGGTTAATATCTGAAGTAGTAGCACCAACTTCGGAACGCAATACTTCCTGTCCTAATAGGTTGTAGATAGAAACCGCTTCAATGTTACTTGCCGCTTTTAATGAAAGTACATCGGTAACTGGGTTTGGATAGTAAGAGAATCCTGCAAGTGCGTTATCGCTAACTCCTAAAGGATTACAGTTTCCTTCCCAGATGTAAACACCGTCCATTAATGGATCTGGAATGCCCCATGCTGCATCAAACTGAGCACTAGGATTACCTACCATAGTAGAAGAGGTAACTACCCAGAATACACTACCAGTTGCACCACCATCGGTAACCGAAAGTTCAACCCAGTAAGTAGTAGGTGATCCTGCCTGACCTGCAAAGGTAAATGGTGTAACGGTCAATTCAATCTCGTTAACGTCAAAACCAAAGTTGTTACCAATAACCGTTTGGTTGTCTATCGTAGCTGAAGCCTGAGAACCAATAAGGTTTCCTGGAAGACCAGCAGCATCGTCGTAATAGTTTACATCTACGTTGGTAATACCACCGTTTGCAAAGATACTTGCTGTAATGTTGGTTAGTTCAAAATCTTCGCCTGCGGCAACAGTTACGTCGTTAGCGGTCATAAATGCAGATGCAGAAGAGCAGTTAAAGCCATTTTCGAAAGTACCGTCGTTAGGATTCTCCTCTTGGCAAGCGCCACCGCCACCACCAATTGGGTCACAATCACCTTCCCAAATATAAACACCATCCATTAGTGGATCTGGAATTCCCCAAGCAGCATCAAATTGAGCACTAGGGTTTCCTTCCATAGTTGAAGAAGTAACTACCCAGAATACACTACCAGTTGCACCACCATCGGTAACTGAAAGTTCAATCCAGTATGTAGAAGAAGAACCAGCTTGTCCGTTAAAAACAAATGGAGTTACGCTCATTTCAACCTCGTTAACATCAAAACCAAAGTTATTTCCAATAACTGTTTGGTTGTCGATTGTAGCTGAAGCCTGAGAACCAATAAGGGCTCCTGGAAGACCAGCTGCATCGTCATAATAGTTAACATCTACATTAGTAATTCCACCGTTGGCAAAAATACTGGCAGTAATATTTGTTAACGTAAAGTTTTCGTCAGCAGCAACTGTAATATCGTTAGCGGTCATAAAAGCAGACGCAGACGAGCAGTTAAAGCCATTCTCGAAGGTACCATCGTTTGGGTTTTCCTCAGTACAGGCTGCTAAATAAGTTGGATTGTTGTTTCCCAACAAAGCAATATCTGTAACCGGTGCCGCATTGTTCGGCATGATTGTAGTTTGGTTTACTTCGGTGCGTTGTTGCTCAAAAATAACTGGATTGTCATTGCCGAGCATTTTTACTTGTTCCTGGCTAAAACCGATAGCAGCAACAAATAAGAACATCATAATTGTAATTTTCTTCATAATATTTAATGATTTAAGTTAATTAGCTATAAAGATATTTAAATATTCTTCCCCTCCAAAATTTTCTATTAATAATGATTGATTAAAAGATAGCTTAGGTAATACTCGATAACTCTTTACACTTGATAATTCTGTAGCCTATCCAATTACAAATAGTTCTGATTTTACAATGTTTGAGCTTTGGTGTACCCCTACTTTAACTCCAAGCAGTATTGGAAAATTTTCAGAAAAACATCTAAACAAAAAAAAGCCACCCACTTTTGTGGATGGCTTTTATATAAGAATTGTGAAAAATTAGTTTTTCAAAATCTTGTATGTTCCAGTCTGGCCGTTTACGGTAACCTTCATAACATAGGCGCCAGTAGTAATTCCAGAAAGGTTAATATCTGAAGTAGTTGCACCAACTTCGGTACGCAATACTTCCTGACCTAATAGGTTGTAGATAGAAACCGCTTCTATGTTACTTGCCGCTTTCAAAGAAAGTACATCGGTAACTGGGTTTGGATAGTAAGAGAATCCGGCAAGTGCGTTATCGCTAACTCCTAAAGGATTACATTCTCCTTCCCAGATGTAAACACCGTCCATTAATGGATCTGGAATTCCCCAGGCTGCATCAAACTGAGCACTTGGGTTACCAACCATAGTAGAAGAGGTAACTACCCAGAATACACTACCCGTAGCACCACCATCGGTAACTGAAAGTTCAATCCAGTATGTTGTTGGCGAAGCTACTTGTCCTGCAAAGGTAAAGGCCGGAACGGTCATCTCCACTTCGTTTACATCAAAACCAAAGTTGTTTCCAATAACCGTTTGGTTGTCGATTGTAGCCGAAGCAACAGAACCAATAAGGTTTCCTGGAAGACCAGCGGCATCGTCGTAATAGTTTACGGCCACATTGGTAATTCCACCGTTGGCGAATATACTTGCTGTAATGTTAGTTAAAACGAAATCTTCGTTCATAGCAACAGTTACGTCATTAGCTGTCATAAATGCAGATGCAGAAGAGCAGTTAAAACCGTTTTCAAAAGTACCGTCGTTAGGGTTCTCTTCTTGGCAAGCGCTGCCGCCACCGCCACCTAGAGGATCGGTTCCAAATGCTAGGTTACCAAACAATTCACCGGCATCAGCTTCCGCTTGAATTTCAATTCTACCTATAGCATCATCAGAAGTATAGCCTACAAAATTTTCAGTATTTGGTGTATTATTGACGGTAAATGTATCTAATAACGCACCTCCCATATCATAAACTCTAACCTCTGCATTTGACACAGCATCTACAAAAAGATCCATTCCAACAGCATGTGCTCCTAATGGCAAAAAGTTAACGATTGTAAAATCTGCAAAGGTATTAGCTCCCATAAGAGTTGAAGAGTTTCCTAAAGCAGTTTCGCCAATATAGATTACATCGTTTCCAGCCGTAGAAACGGTAATAGAAAATCCATCTTCAAGTTCACCTGCTGAGAAACATCCATCACCCGCACTACTTACCACGGGACCGCAAGCTTGAATAACACCAACTCCGGGACCACCAGCAAAATCCTCATTAACAAGTGTGCCGGGGTATGCAGCTTCAAAAGTAGCTCTATCTGTATATGGAGTAACTGCCATTGCACCTCTTTGTCCCGAGATTATTGAAGGACCATGGGTGGTTGTAACATTATATCTTTCAATGGGTACAAAAGCATTAAAGTCTTGAGCTCCCATTGGTTTCTCAAAACGTACAGTAGCGGTAGTAGTTACTGGATCACCCTGACTATATATAGGGTTATTGGTCGTATTTGGTAAATCCGCAATAGATTGCACATTTTGTGCACTCATAATACCTGAAAAGGCTATGAAGCAAGCAAATAACAGAGTAATTTTTTTCATAATAAGTTTTAGTTTAAGTTAATTTTATAATTATAAAGATATCCAAAATTTATTTCACTACAAAATTTTGAACTTATAACTTGGCAGAAGATCTTTCTTTGAAATAAGGACAAATATGTCATAAAACCTATGTTTGGTAAAATTTTTTTTACTGGTTTTATATTAAACAATAGTTCTAATAATTCAGGTATTATTAAATCTAATTCTATGAATCATGATTTCTTCAGAGGGTTAATTTACACTTATGTTTTTAAAGATTGTTCCAAAAAAAAAGCCACCCACTCTCGTGGATGGCCTTTATATAAGAATTGTGAAAAATTAGTTTTTCAAAATCTTGTATGTTCCAGTCTGGCCGTTTACGGTAACCTTTAATACGTAGGCTCCGGTAGCAATACCAGAAAGGTTGATATCTGAAGTAGTAGCACCAACTTCGGAACGCAATACTTCCTGTCCTAATAGGTTGTAGATAGAAACCGCTTCTATATTACTTGCTGCTTTTAATGAAAGTACATCGGTAACTGGGTTTGGATAGTAAGAGAATCCTGCAAGTGCGTTATCGCTAACTCCTAAAGGATTACAGTTTCCTTCCCAGATGTAAACACCGTCCATTAATGGATCTGGAATGCCCCATGCTGCATCAAACTGAGCACTAGGATTACCTACCATAGTAGAAGAGGTAACTACCCAGAATACACTACCAGTTGCACCACCATCGGTAACCGAAAGTTCAACCCAGTAAGTAGTAGGTGATCCTGCCTGACCTGCAAAGGTAAATGGTGTAACGGTCAATTCAATCTCGTTAACGTCAAAACCAAAGTTGTTACCAATAACCGTTTGGTTGTCTATCGTAGCTGAAGCCTGAGAACCAATAAGGTTTCCTGGAAGACCAGCAGCATCGTCGTAATAGTTTACATCTACGTTGGTAATACCACCGTTTGCAAAGATACTTGCTGTAATGTTGGTTAGTTCAAAATCTTCGCCTGCGGCAACAGTTACGTCGTTAGCGGTCATAAATGCAGATGCAGAAGAGCAGTTAAAGCCATTTTCGAAAGTACCGTCGTTAGGATTCTCCTCTTGGCAAGCGCCACCGCCACCACCAATAGGATCACCGTAAACCTGGAAAGGCATACCTTGAGGTGTTCCAGAACCACCATCCATAGCAGGTCCATAAACACCTGCCAGGTTTTGCAGTGCGTTTCCTGTAGTTGGGTCTCCCGTAATTACTATAGGCGGAGCCCAAGGTCCAGAAGCTCCTGTACCTCCGAAGGAATATTCTATCCAATAGGTTCCTGCGGTTAATGAAAGTCCAGCAGTATTTGCTTTAACTAATTGAATTTCTCTAGATGTATCACCAGGCGCACTTTCTAATTGTCTAAATGCATCAGAAGTAACCGTATTGTCTAGAATATTTGTTGTTAAGTCGCCCCAAATAACTGAAGCTCCACCGCCACTCGGGTCACCATCCCAAACTTGAAGATAAACTGCATCGATAGTTGGAGGTGCTGAACCAGTTTGATATGCATATACATCTATTGAAGTTATATCGAAATCTCCTGTTAATACCATATCGTCGGCCATACTATTAGAGCTTCCAAATTGTGCCCCAAAACCATAAGTTGACATTCCTAATGAAGCATCTTGCAACATACTTACCATAGGTGGTCCTGGGATATTATATACCAGACCGTTATCATAAACTAAAGCCGCGGTTGCATTATTATTAGGATCGCCATAAGTACCAGTAAAAGGAATCCGTTGGTTAGGATCAAAAGAAGTTGAAGTCATTCCTGCAACAGCTTCCGCCATAGGTACTGCGTTCGTATTGTTAAAATACGCAGCTGGAGCTGGAGCGGTACGTTGTGGATTGTTAATCACGTTTGGTAAATCCGCAATTGATTGCGAATTTACAAGCCCTGTAAATGCTACAAAGCATGATAGTAATAGAGTAGTTTTTTTCATAATTATAAATGATTTAGTTAAACTGGATTAAAAATATGTAAAAAAAGCATGACCACAAAACTTTTAAAGCTAAATAGTTAGCTTTTAAAGTAAAAAAACCACCCGCCATTAGCGGGTGGTTTATATTAAAGATATGCGTCAGAAATTAGTCCTTCAGCACCTTATAGGTTCCCGTCTCTCCGTTCACCGTTACCTTCATCAGGTAAGTGCCCGTACTTAGACCGGAAATGTCTATCTGTGATGAGGTAGCATCAACGCGGTTGTCCACCACTAGCTGCCCCAAAAGATTGTACAACGATACGTGATCGATATTCTCTACACTTTGTAGGTTCAATACACCCTTGGTCGGGTTCGGGTAATAACTGAAACCGGCAATGGTGTTGTCCGAAACACCAAGGTTAGTGCCATCTATCTTAATGTCCGTAATGGCACCGGTGTTCAGCACGAACACATAGTATGCCTGCCCTGCAAGTGTATAAATAGATGCAGAGGTGCCAGGTACGCACTGGTTGGTGTTCTGTGGTACCAGAACAAGATCGGTCTCGGTAGCGTTCTCATCCGGTGCGGTATAGAAAGTAACCGAACTAGCACCGCCAGGGGTAACGATCATTGCATTGGCCTGGCCATCGCCGGCAGACACAAAATTGTACCATACACCGTTGGCACCCGTAAGATCACAACCCTGTGGATTGCCATTCTCCGTGGTGGCGGCTGGCATCGCAACTGCTGGGTCCGTATATGGGAAACCAATCTCATCAACATCGATAGAGTTGGCGATCATATCGTTCGGTGGGGGGGTCGGCATACAGGTTACATCCAATGTATAGTTGCCGGTCGCACCACCAAAACTGTGAACAAGTATATAGTACTGCGTATTTCCGTCACTTGCGAAAGTAACTTCAGATTGCAGACCACAAGAATCATCGTTCCCATCAACACAAACTAACGCACTACAATCGCCACTGTAAATAGAAAGCTTAGAGTCAAAGTCCGTGCCGTTACAAAGCGATACCGTAATATCTCCCGGCAATCCACTGTTGTCGTTAAATGAATACCAAACACCTGGTGAAGTGATTGCGGGACCACAAGCAGGAGCGCCAGTATCGGTCGTTGCACCAACAGTTGAACCTGTTACAGTTTCACCACAAGTCATGGCGATAGCACCGCCACAATCATCGTTTGGCAAGGGATCCTGACAGCTAACGTCTAGGCTAAAGTTACCTGAACTAGAACCAAATCCTTCCACCATAATATAATAGGTAGAGGTGCCGTCTGAAGCAAAGCTAACCTCACTCTGTAGGCCACAAGAATCATCGTTAAAAGCTAGTTCGTTTAAAAGATCACAATCGTCAAATATGCGCAAGGCAGAGTCATAATCCGTACCGCCGCCGCAAAGCGAAATAGTAACCAATTGAGGGGTGCCTGTACCCGTGAACTTATAGAACACATCCGGTGCGGAGTTACCGCCAGAATCCGTCGCGGTTAGGGTCTCACCTACAACACTGTCGCCACAAGATAGGGCGATCGCTCCAGCGCAATCATCGTAGGTTGCTCCACCTCCAATGGGGTCGCAAGTTCCCTCCCAAATATAAACACCGTCCATCAGTGGATCTGGAATTCCCCAAGCTGCATCAAATTGTGCACTTGGAAGTCCTACCATACTTGATGAAGTAACTACCCAGAATACACTGCCGGTTGCACCACCATCGGTAACCGAGAGTTCAATCCAGTATGTGGTAGGAACACCAGCTTGTCCTGCGAAGACAAATGGAGTAACAGACATTTCAACTTCATTTACATCAAAACCAAAGTTAGTGCCAATAACCGCTTGGCTATCGATAGTAACAGAGGCTTCAGAACCTATTAAGGCTCCAGGAAGACCTCCCGCGTTAGCATAGTAGTTAACATCTACATTTGCAATTCCGCCATTGGCGAAAATACTGGCTGTAATGTTACTTAATGTGAAATCTGTATCGGCAGCAACAGTTACGTCATTAGCAGTCATAAATGCTGAAGCTGATGAACAGTTAAAACCGTTCTCGAAAGTGAAATCGTTTGGATTCTCTTCAGAACAAACTCCGCCACCGCCTCCAATGGGGTCGCAAGTTCCTTCCCAAATATAAACACCGTCCATCAGTGGATCTGGAATACCCCAAACTGCATCAAACTGAGCACTTGGAAGTCCTACCATTGTTGAAGAGGTAACTACCCAGAATACACTGCCGGTTGCACCACCATCGGTAACCGAAAGTTCAATCCAGTATGTGGTAGGAACACCAGCTTGTCCTGCGAAAACAAATGGAGTAACAGACATTTCAACTTCATTTACATCAAAACCAAAGTTGCTGCCAATAACCGCTTGGCTATCGATAGTAACAGAGGCTTCAGAACCTATTAAAGCTCCAGGAAGACCTCCCGCGTTGGCATAGTAGTTTACATCTACATTTGCAATTCCGCCATTGGCGAAAATACTGGCAGTTATATTACTTAACGTGAAGTCTGTATCTGCAGCAACAGTTACGTCGTTAGCAGTCATAAACGCTGAGGCTGAAGAACAGTTAAAGCCGTTCTCAAAGGTGAAATCGTTTGGATTCTCTTCAGAACAAACTCCGCCACCGCCGCCTATTGGCGCGCAATTTCCTTCCCAAATATAAACACCGTCCATAAGTGGATCTGGAATTCCCCAAACTGCATCAAACTGTGCACTTGGAAGCCCTACCATACTTGATGAAGTAACTACCCAGAATACACTGCCAGTTGCACCACCATCAGTAACTGAAAGTTCAATCCAGTATGTGGTAGGAACACCAGCTTGTCCTGCGAAAACAAATGGAGTAACAGACATTTCAACTTCGTTTACATCAAAACCAAAGTTGCTGCCAATAACCGCTTGGTTATCGATAGTAACAGAAGCTTCAGAACCTATTAAAGCTCCAGGAAGTCCTCCAGCATTGGCGTAATAATTAACGTCTACGTTAGCAATTCCGCCGTTGGCGAAGATGCTCGCAGTTATATTACTTAATGTGAAGTCTGTATCTGCAGCAACAGTTACATCGTTAGCTGTCATAAACGCTGAGGTTGATGAACAGTTAAAACCGTTCTCGAAAGTACCATCGTTTGGATTCTCTTCAGAACAAACTCCACCGCCGCCACCGCCTGCAGTAACATTGATACTATAATCCTCTGCTTGACCAAAGCCAGAACCAGGAGTACAGGAATCTGGAGCATAGGAAGCCAAGAATTTTTTAATAACACGCATTCTAGTTGTGCCCGCGGTAACACCAGCTGGAACTAAAATGTTATTAGTAGCCTGTTGGCCATCTGTACCTGTAGAACCGGTTATTGTTCCTATTTCATAACGTTCGCTTGCGTTATCCATAATTCCGTCTTGGTTCCAGTCTATAAACACAGTGAAGCTATTTGTAAAACCTCCACCAGTATTACCTTCCAAAGCAATAGGGTAAGACATCCCTTCTTCCATATCGCCTACAATTGCCGTAAAATCTTCGTGGGCTGGTGAACCATCTATAACAGGATCACTTACATTGCTTATACCCGCAACCTCTACTAATGTTATAGGCTCGACTCCTGAGTTAAACTCAAGCGGCCCACAATATGGCGCTGGGAACGCCCCACCGCCACCAGAGAGCACCTCAACTTCCCAACCACAAGTATTTACTACTCCAGTTGCATGAAATTCAAAAGTTAACGCTCCTGTGGTAGAAGTAAAAACAGCTGAACCATTTGCGGCAATCATTCCTGCAAGCTCATCTGTATCAGTATTTAAATTACTGTCGTAAATTTGTGGAGAACTAGTGTCTGGCCCATCGTAAATATTTAGGTAATCGAAAGTTCCGAATACTCTAAATGATAGAAATTCTACAGACAATCCTGCCCCAGTTAATGTTGTAACAGTATCACAATTACAGTTAGGATAATCTCCGGTGTTTCCAGAAGAAGTTGTAGAACAATCACCTCCCGGTCCTCCTGTAGCACCGTCTGATGGATCGTAAAAGAAATCGCCGGGAACTACTGCGAAAGTTTCGGTTGCCCCCGCTGTTGGTATAATATCTGAAAGCGGGCCTCTATTTTGAACCACTGGTGTGTAATTCAAATTAGTATTAACACCTTCTTGTTCAGCAGCTAAAAGCTCCGCTTGATCTCTAGCCTCTATAGATAAGAATAAAGGTGAATAGCTCGACCCGTTTCGCATTCCAGAAATTGGGTTATTAGCACCTTCACTACTAATCTGAGCATTGTGATTAGAGCGATTTCCTTGTGGCAAGTTTAAAACTTGAGGATTAGTGGTTTGATTTTTGTAAACAACGGGGTTGTTTACCCCCTTTTTCTGAACACTAGCGTCAGAAGGACTGACGGAAACGTTTGAAGGCGTGACAGCTTGATTTTTTTGCTGTTGATTGAAATGAATAGGATTATCGGTCCCATTCGTTTTTATCATTGGTTGTTGGCCATAGCTATAGCTGACCGAGAACACCAGTAATAAAATTAACATTGTAAATTTTTTCATAATTTAAATGGTTTAGTTAAATATTTAGTTTTGAGGAATTAAAGCTATTCTAAAAAAAGCACAATTCAAAGTTTTTCAGGGCAAGAATTTAAGCCACAGAAAAAATCGCGTGCTTTTAACTCACTAAAAATTATGTTTTTGCAGAATAAAACGGAAGCAGCTTCTATCTGTACTCCTTACCTATGCTATGTTTACTGAAGAATTATACAATTATCTAAAATGTATTTTCTGTGTTAAAATATTTTAAATTTAGCAGTTCGTCCGATTTCGAATTCGCATCAAAATCATTATATATAAATTAAATTTTAACAAATGAGCACCGATTTTACGATTTGAATTTCATAAAATCTATCAAGAATCGCACTTTAAAATTCTATAAGAAATTCAAAAGCTGAAATTATAAACAAAAAATCACTGACTACTACGAAACCATAAATTGTTCTAAAATTATAAACTCATAAAAAAACCACCCGCCATTAGCGGGTGGTTTATATTAAAGATATGCGTCAGAAATTAGTCCTTCAGCACCTTATAGGTTCCCGTCTCTCCGTTCACAGTTACCTTCATCAGGTAAGTGCCCGTACTTAGACCGGAAATGTCTATCTGTGATGAGGTAGCATCAACGCGGTTGTCCACCACTAGCTGCCCCAAAAGATTGTACAACGATACGTGATCGATATTCTCTACACTTTGTAGGTTCAATACACCCTTGGTCGGGTTCGGGTAATAACTGAAACCGGCAATGGTGTTGTCCGAAACACCAAGGTTAGTGCCATCTATCTTAATGTCCGTAATGGCACCGGTGTTCAGCACGAACACATAGTATGCCTGCCCTGCAAGTGTATAAATAGATGCAGAGGTGCCAGGTACGCACTGGTTGGTGTTCTGTGGTACCAGAACAAGATCGGTCTCGGTAGCGTTCTCATCCGGTGCGGTATAGAAAGTAACCGAACTAGCACCGCCAGGGGTAACGATCATTGCATTGGCCTGGCCATCGCCGGCAGACACAAAATTGTACCATACACCGTTGGCACCCGTAAGATCACAACCCTGTGGATTGCCATTCTCCGTGGTGGCGGCTGGCATCGCAACTGCTGGGTCCGTATATGGGAAACCAATCTCATCAACATCGATAGAGTTGGCGATCATATCGTTCGGTGGGGGGGTCGGCATACAGGTTACATCCAATGTATAGTTGCCGGTCGCACCACCAAAACTGTGAACAAGTATATAGTACTGCGTATTTCCGTCACTTGCGAAAGTAACTTCAGATTGCAGACCACAAGAATCATCGTTCCCATCAACACAAACTAACGCACTACAATCGCCACTGTAAATAGAAAGCTTAGAGTCAAAGTCCGTGCCGTTACAAAGCGATACCGTAATATCTCCCGGCAATCCACTGTTGTCGTTAAATGAATACCAAACACCTGGTGAAGTGATTGCGGGACCACAAGCAGGAGCGCCAGTATCGGTCGTTGCACCAACAGTTGAACCTGTTACAGTTTCACCACAAGTCATGGCGATAGCACCGCCACAATCATCGTTTGGCAAGGGATCCTGACAGCTAACGTCTAGGCTAAAGTTACCTGAACTAGAACCAAATCCTTCCACCATAATATAATAGGTAGAGGTGCCGTCTGAAGCAAAGCTAACCTCACTCTGTAGGCCACAAGAATCATCGTTAAAAGCTAGTTCGTTTAAAAGATCACAATCGTCAAATATGCGCAAGGCAGAGTCATAATCCGTACCGCCGCCGCAAAGCGAAATAGTAACCAATTGAGGGGTGCCTGTACCCGTGAACTTATAGAACACATCCGGTGCGGAGTTACCGCCAGAATCCGTCGCGGTTAGGGTCTCACCTACAACACTGTCGCCACAAGATAGGGCGATCGCTCCAGCGCAATCATCGTAGGTTAAAACAGGACCACCGCAAGAAACTGTACCTGCCCCTGTGATTGTATTTTCAAAGTCACCAAAATCACCAGCGCTAAAACCAGTAGTGATTAAATAATATTCGGTACCTGCGGTTAAAGTAACATCTAATATTTGAGAAGTACCCAATCCACCTGGACCGTCATCATCACCTGCAACAAAGTTTGTTGTTTGGTCTAAGGGATCAAAACAAGTTTCATATAGGAAAATATAACCGTCCCAAGCGCCTCCGTCTTGATCACTATCCACGGTGTACAGACCTGTTACATCAACAGTAAATGGGCCATATACATCGTAAGATACAGGACCTAAACCTGAGCAGCACGTACCATCGGCAAACGGTCTGTCCCAAATATTCGGACTTGTTGCATCGTCTGGCGTTGCATCTATTAAATTACAGTCACTAACTATAGGGCAGCCACCGCCTCCGCCACACACGAGACCAGGGAAGGTATTGTCCGTACCGCCAACAACTGTACCAGTAATTATTACATTACCACTACAAGAAACAGTGTAAGTAGGTGTATTATCACCAAATGTTCCTATGGCCTCTATATAAAATTCTAATGGCTCATTTGAAGTCGTTACCATTTGAGTATCTGAATAAGGTGGCGCACCATAAGGACCGCCACTTAATATTACAGCTCCCAGATTGTCTCTCAATTCCCAAGATACCTCATCACCAAAATTAACAGTATCTTCTACGGTCACGGTCCAATTATTACCACCACCGCCACTATCGCAACTATAAGTTCTGAAAGTATAATCATAAGCTGGAAACGGATCGTAATTAGGATTTGCAAATACATTACCATCAGGATATGGATCAACCAGAGATCCTGCAACACAAGGCAATGTTATGTCGCCTTCGATAACTATATAATATGTATTACCAACTGTTAAATCTACTACAGGATCCCAATAAACATCGGCCCAATTTGTTCCATCTGTTTGTGTGGTTCCGCTGGCAAGCATTGTACCTCCAGCATTCGGAAGTCCATCCCATAAAGACAAATCTACATCTAATCCAGTTGATGGATCTCTAAATTTAATGCCAGCACCTGCAGATTGCGCTTCTAACGCAATATAAGACTGTGCCAAACCTCCTTGTGAAATATTCGCCATACAAGCGTCGTCTATATCTTGGTTAACCTCCAAAATTGGGGTACCACAAACACCGCCGCCACCGCCGGTACCCTCTTCAATAGTTAACGTATCAATACCTATATAATCTGAATTGCTTCCGGCAGGTCCTGCATCGGTTACCCAATATCTAAATGCAACTCTGGTATCAGTTGCTCCGGTAAGTCCAGTAATTGGCACTGTAAATTGTGTCCAAACTTCAGGATATCCACCAGTTGTTAATGTAGGGTTTATTTCTAATAATAATTCTGTATATGAACCCACATCGGCAGGACCTGTTGGATCCGTATTTGCTCCTGTAGGGTCTATTCTAACTTCCAATCTATCTGGGAAACCACTACCGGTTGGTACGCGTGTCCAAAAAATAATTTCATCTCCATTTTCCAGATTAAGCATAGGAGTTATCATAAAATTATTAATTACACTTCCAGCTGTATTATTAAAATTTGCTCCAATATAAGCAGTTGGAGCTCCAGATTGTGCCGGAAAAACAGTTTCATTTCCCTGAAACCAATCGGTAAGACCTACTGCATCACTTGCATTCACAAAGCTAAAACCTGCTCCTGGCAAGGTAGTAATGTCGTCAAAGCCTTCGTCTAACAATATTGCTTGAGGCCCTCTCTGCCCTACACTCTGATTGTTTAGTACACGTTGCTCAAAATAATAGCCCGATTGAGGGTCGTAAGTAGCCGATTGTACCAAGTTTTGTAGTACAGTTGTTGGCTGCTGCATATTTTCTACAACAGGGATCCGCGATCCGTAAACCGTGGCGTTTTGCTGAATAAATTGTGCCTCCATGGTAGTTATAATACCAAACAGCACAAAAACTAACATCGTAATTTTTTTCATAGTTATAAATAGGATTAGTTAATATATCCTTAAAGATAGTTAAAATTACATCGAAAAATCAAAAATTCACTTAATTAATTACCCATCAAAAAAAAATCCTGCCTTATTAAAATATAGTGCAGGATTTAATATATAAATTAGTACAACTGTTAGTTGCCTTCCACAAAAGCTTTCATCACACCATCGCTTACTCCCATATTCGAAAAGCCTCCGTCATTGTATAAATTCTGAAGTGTTACTCGCTTGGTTAAGTCGCTAAACATAGCTACTGTATAATTGGCACAATCTAATGCTGTTGCATTACCCAATGGCGACATTTGATCGGCATAGCTAATAAAACCGTCAAAACCTTTTACACCTTGCCCAGCAGTTGTAGGCGTGGGCGATTGTGAAATAGTATTAACTCGAACTTTTTTATCTCTTCCAAAGAAATAACCAAAACTGCGAGCTATGCTTTCTAAATATGCCTTATTATCGGCCATATCGTTATAATCCGGAAAAACACGTTGCGATGCCATATAGGTAAGAGCAATTATACTTCCCCATTCGTTCATTGCATCTTTTTGATAAAGAACTTGCATTGTTTTATGAAAAGATCCAGCCGAAATATCCCACCCCTTATGGGTAAAATCGTAATTTTGATTGGTATAATGATTGCCCTTACGCACATTTACAGACATGCCAATAGAGTGCAATACAAAATCTAATTTACCTCCTAAAATTTCAGTGGCTTTGGCAACCAAGTTTTCCAAATCTTCTATACTCGTAGCATCGGCAGGAATAACTTCAGCGTTTGTTTTTTCGGCAAGTTCGTTTATTTGTCCCATTCGCAATGCAATTGGCGCATTGGTTAGCACAAATTTACCGCCTTCTTCGTGAACGCGTTCTGCGGTTTTCCAAGCAATGGAATTAGCGTCCAATGCTCCAAAAATAATTCCCCGTTTTCCTTTTAGTAAGTTATACGACATGTTTTAAATATTTTATAGTTGAATAAATTCTATTTTATTTTCAGTTTTTAACCAATGAGTAAAGATACATTTTAATTCAATAATTCCTTTGCATTTGCAATTGCGGCTTCCGAAACATTTTTGCCACCGAGCATCTGTGCAATTTCAAGAACGCGCTCGTTCTTATCTAAAATTTTTAAATGGGTTGCAGTAATATCGTCACTATCGTCTTTATACACCTTAATATGGTGGTCGCCTTTTGCCGCTACTTGCGGTAGGTGCGTAATGCTTATCAACTGCATAGAATTGCTCATTTCTTTCATAATTGCCGCCATTTTATTCGCCACTTCGCCTGAAACACCCGTATCAATTTCATCAAAAACAATAGTTGGCAATTTTTTGTATTCAGCCAAAACAGCTTTTACAGCTAGCATAATTCTACTCATTTCGCCACCAGAAGCCACTTTTTTTAAGGGTCCAAATGCCAAACCTTTATTTGCGGTAAAAAGCAACTGCAATGTATCTGTCCCGTTGGTTTTAAAGGATTCTGAGGCAGTAAGTTCAAATTGAAAACGGGCATTTGGCAAACCGAGGGGAAAAAGTGTTTTTTCCAGCTTTTCCTTCAATTCCGGTATTGCCTCCATTCTTTTTAGGTGAAGTTTACCAGCAGTTTCCAAAGCGGTTTTCTGAACAGTATTTTTTTGCTTTTCTAAATGGGCTATCTGCTCGTCCAGGCCTAGGGTGGTATTTACCTTTTCCTCAAGATTATTGGTTATTTCAATTAATTCGGTAACCGTAGAAACCGTGTGTTTTTGCTGCAATTTATAAAGCATTTGTAGCTTTTCATCAATTTCAGCAAGCATCTCGGGGTCTGCTTCAATTGTTTCTGCAGTTTTGGATATATCTGTTGAAATATCTTCCAGTTCAATAATAACGCTATTTAAGCGTTGCCAGAATTCCGAAAAGGTTTTTGAAAATTCCTTAATTTTCCCCAAGCCTATGCGTGCTTCTTTTGCAGTGTGTATTGCACCTATCTGTTCTGTTTCAAACAAGCTGTTTACACTGGCCAACGCTTGTTGTATTTCCTCTGCGTTGTTTAGTGTTTCATAGGTTTTTTCTAAGTCCTGTTGATTGAGCTTTTCTAAACCAGCAAGCTTTAATTCATTTAAAAGAAAAGTGTTGTAATCCAATTCTTTTAATTCATTTTCCTTCTGAAGTTTTAAAACTGAAAGTTGGGACGAAATATTTTTATATTTCTCCAATTCCAATTGATACTTTCGCAACATTTCGGCATTGCCTGCAAGTGCATCAATCACTTCCATCTGGAACGTTTCTGAAACAACTTCTAATGTTTCGTGTTGACTATGCACATCTACCAAATATGGCGCCAACGCTTGTAGTTGTATTAACGAAACCGGCGTATCGTTAACAAATGCCCTGCTTTTTCCGCTAGGCAATATTTCACGCCTAATAATAGTATGGGCTTCGTAGTCTAACTCAAGCGTTGCAAAAATAGCTTGCAGTTGATAATTAGCTATTTTAAAGTGTCCTTCTATTACACATTTTAGAGACGCATCCTTTACACTGCTTAAGTCGGCGCGTTTTCCCAACAGTAGCGACAAAGCACCTAAAACAATAGATTTTCCCGCTCCCGTTTCGCCAGTTATAATGGTTAAACCCTCGCTTAAATCCACGCGAATATCTTTAATAAGCGCATAGTTTTTTATGGCAAGACTGGTTATCATTTTTAGATGTTAGATTTTAGACGTGAGACGCTAGATTTTTCAAAATTAAGATTTCAAAGTTGGGTTTTTGAATAAAAAATCCTGAATCTATTTTAAACCTATAAATTTAAAGGAAAGATACTAATTGGTTCAATCTCGCTAAAACTAAAATTTAATTTCGGCCCAATTGCTTCGTTTTGTAGGTGCCAATCTATTTAGGTTTTCTGTAAGTTTTGTAATATCAACCTGCGGGCCGCCACTAAAGATAGCCTGTATTTCATCGCTTTTGGCATCAAAAAAAGTACGTACTAAAAAAGAGTTTGGACGACGGTCATTAATTCCTTTAAGATTGTTTATAGCTTCGGCAATTGTTTGTTTTGCAGCTTTTTGATCTGCAGCCATAATATCCATTCCCTCGCGGTGATATTGATACATTACATCGTGGAATTCCTTGTAAACCGAAGACAATAAAGCATCGTTGTAACGATATCTAGATTGATTGCCATCCGTGGCTCTCCAACCTTGGTAATTGCTAGAAGCGGCTGTATTTGTTATCTGTTTTGCAATTTCAAAATAAGGAGCTCCGCCATTTAATGTAAAGGTATCGGCATCTAAACCTATAACGGTATAAACATGATATGCAATTACCGAAACAAGGTTAGAATCAAAACTATTTATATTAAAAGAGAGGGGTTCAAATTCTTTATAGTTAAATTTTACCTGCCTATCAAAATAATTATAAACCGGAGTGTCGTAAGTAGATTGAAAAACGGGCCGTGAAGACTGAATTTGCAATGTACCGGTAAAAGAATCGCCATCGTATTGACTAACGACCAACGTCATATTACAATCTATACGTTCTTGGTTTTTGTATTCTTTATCGGTCCATTTAGTATTGTTAACAAACTCTCGCAACTGGGTTTCCAAGGTTCGGAAAATTTGCAAATTTGGTTGTCCGGTTTGTTCGGCATCAATAGAAACGGTGCAATTAAGTTCTTGGGCCTGTGCAGAAAACACAGCGATAGCACATAGTAAGAAAAGTAAAATTTTACGCATTTGTCTGTTCTATAATATATTTTAAAATATCTTCGGCTACTTCTTTTTTAGGTTTAACAGGAAAAGGAAGCACTTTATTGTCTTTTGTTATAAAAGTAATTTTATTTGTGTCCACCTGAAAACCTGCGCCTTCATCTCGAAGCGAATTTAACACAATTAAATCTAAATTCTTTTTTTTCAGTTTCAATTTTGCATTTTCTTCTTCGTTTTGAGTTTCTAATGCAAAACCAACCAGAAATTGCTGTTTCTTAATTTGGCCAAGTGAAGCCAAAATATCCTTTGTTTTTGTAAGCTGAAGTGTCAATGCACCGGTTTTCTTTTTGATTTTTTCTGAAGCAACATCCGCAGGGCGATAATCGGCTACGGCGGCGCTCAAAATAGCAACATCGCTTTTATTGAAATATTCGTGTGCGGCATTGTACATTTCTTCCGCAGAAGTAACTCGGATGATCTTTATAAAATCGTTTTCAAGTTTTAATGCCGAAGGGCCCGAAATTAAAACAACCTCAGCGCCAAGCTCGGCAGCGGTTTCGGCAATGGCGTAACCCATCTTTCCACTGGAATGGTTGCCAATGAACCGAACAGGGTCAATAGCCTCATAAGTTGGGCCGGCGGTAATCAAAAACTTTTTGCCGCGAAGGGGAAGTTTTTTCAACAAATCATTTTCCAAAAAGGATACTATTTCATCAGGCTCTGCCATTCTTCCTTGCCCTACCAAACCGCTGGCAAGTTCGCCAAAAGCTGCTGGAATCTGGATATTTCCAAAGCTATCCAATTTTTTAAAGGTTGCCGCCGTACTAGGATGGTTATACATATCCAAATCCATAGCAGGTGCGTAATACACAGGGCATTTTGCAGAAAGGTAACAAGCTAACAATAGATTGTTACAAGTGCCATTTGCCATTTTAGAAAGTGTATTTGCCGTAGCGGGTGCTATCAAAAACAAATCGGCCCAAAGGGCCAATGCTACGTGATTGTTCCATTTGGGTTCTTTAAAACTGTCTTCATCTTTTTCATCTGTAAATGATGAAAACACTTCATTTTTGGAAAGTGTGGCAAGGGTAAGCGGAGTAACAAATTCTTTGGCAGCATCGGTCATAACCACCTTTACATTTGCTCCATTTTTTACTAATAACCGAACCAAAAAAGCAGTTTTGTATGCGGCAATCCCGCCAGTTACGCCAAGCAAGATATTTTTCCCGTTCAAAACAGACATCTTTCGGTTTTCAGTTTTCAGTTATCAGTTGCATGTAATCAAATAAACGCTCTAAATCCCTTTTTAAGAGTAAGGGGCTTTACTCCTCTACTACTTCGTCAGCAGTATTGCGGTAGTATATTTTGTTTTCCAACCATTCTTGCACTGCCAATGCATGCGGTTTTGGAAGTCTTTCGTAAAATTTTGAAACCTCTATTTGTTCTTTGTTTTCAAAAATTTCTTCCAAACTATCGTTGTATGTAGCAAACTCGTCAAGTTTTTCAAGAAGTTCCTTCTTAATGTCACCGTTTATTTGTGTGGCTCTTTTCGCAATAATTGAAATAGCCTCATAAATATTTTCTGTTGGAGCATCAATTAAGTTTTTGTCTAAAGTAACTGTATTGATGGGTGCGTCTGAATTTTTAATATCCATAGTAAAATTAATTAAATAGTGGGTTCTGTTTCTAAAGGTATCAACTTGCTCTCTATATCCTGATAATATTCTAAAGCCTGGGGAGCCACGTCTGAATCTTTATAGTATTTTATAAAATTATTATAATGTCCTTTTGCATCGCGTAAACGTTCTTGTACCAAAACAGGAATACTGTTTATGGCCAATTTATAAGCAGAAACAAACCTTCCGAAAAAGGCGTCCTTTCTGTAAATAGAACCTGGATTATCTGTTATAAAATTGTCAAAAGCTTCAATTGCCGCTTTGTAATCTTCAACGCGCAGGTATTGTTTCGCAACTTCAAATTCTTTCTTCTCCAACTTCGTTCTTAACTCTGCCACCAATGTATTGGCCTCTGCTCGTTTTTCAGAATTTGGATATTCGTTTATAAATTCCTGCAATTTTTCCAACCCTTTATAAGTATCTTTTTGATCCAAAGAGTATCTCGGAGAAAGCTGGTAAAAGCTTTTCGCAGATTTAAATGAGGCAGTTTCTATACTATCGCTCATTGGGTACGCCTGGGTAAATCTTTCAAATTGATAGCCAGCAAGATAGTAATCTTCTAAATTGTAGTACGTATTGGCATACATATACATTAGTTTCTCGCCCTGTGGCTTACCTCTGTATGCGGGCACTAACTGCTCCATCATTTTTAGCCCCTTTTTGTATTTACCTATTCTGTAAAGCGAATCGGCATAAACATATTTTTTACTCATATCGTCTTTACGCAATACCTCCTGATATTCACTACAGGACGAAAGAAGAATTGTAAGACAAAGTATTAAGAAAAGTGGTAATCGCATGGGCTTAAAAAACATCGTGCAAAAATAGGGAATTAAACATGATTGAACAAACTTATTATTTGGCTAAAATATTGCGCCGAAGGCTATTATTTGCAAGCCTTTTGAAATATTTAACTTCTAATTGGAAAAGTGCTAAATTAAAACTTTTCAACAAAAGCGTCTATTTTAGATCGCAAACCATCGCTAACACCTACCAATGGAAGCCGAACTGTATCTCCACAAATATCTAACTTTTTAAAAACCGCCTTGATTCCGGCAGGATTTCCTTCGGCGAATATATAATCTATTGCAGGGGCAATTTTATAGTGAATTTCATAAGCCTCATCCACCTTTTTCTGCAAACCAAGTTGTACCATTTTTGAAAATTGTTCCGGAAAACCCTCTCCAATTACCGAAATAACCCCAGCGCCGCCGGCAAGAATCATCGGGAGCGTAATCATATCGTCACCAGAAATTACTAAGAAGTCTTTAGGACAACCGGCAATTAATTTCATTGCCTGAACTATATCGCCCGCAGCTTCTTTTATTGCAACAATTTTTTCGAAATCGTTTGCCAATCTTATCACCGTTTCCGGGAGCATATTTGAAGCCGTTCTGCCCGGAACATTATATAAAATCACTGGCAGAGGAGCCGCATTTGCAATGGCCGAAAAATGCTGATATATCCCTTCTTGCGTAGGTTTGTTGTAATAGGGCGAAACCGAAAGAATAGCCGTAAATGCCGAAAGATCGCGCGTTTTCATTTCCGAAATAACTGCTTGCGTGTTGTTACCGCCAATTCCTAAAACTAAAGGTAAACGGCCGTTATTGGCCTCAATTACGGTATTTATAACCACCTGTTTTTCGTCGTTGGAAAGTGTAGCATTTTCGGCGGTCGTTCCTAAAACCACCAAATAATCTATGCCATTGTCAATATTGTAATTTACCACATTTTTAAGCCCTTCCACATCTACTGAAAAGTCGCTTTTAAAAGGTGTGATTAACGCTACGCCTGTTCCAATTAATTCTTTCATATTTTTTATTTTGATACTATTGATACTTTTGTTTTTATGGATTCTAAAATTTGACTTTTTCCACTTCCTACTTCCAGCTTCCAACTTCCAGCAACCATTAAATCTTTTTAAAGATTTTCAAATATTTAATTACTTCACTTTTAAAATCGTCTAAATTATCGGGAGCCACCGCTAATAGCAAGTCGTAAAGCCGCTCGTCCGCACCTTTAAATCCAATGGTGAATTTTGCCTTACTCTGCACTACCATTGCACTTAAATACTCGTGTTTTCCGGGATAAAAACCTATTAAAACATCTAATGGCACTTCTAAAAATTCTTGCGCGTTTTTGCTTTTTATTTCGCCGCGCCAAGTAAATTCCTTGTTTGTAATTTGATTTTGCCGTAGCGAAGGTAATTTTTTGCGAGTTTCAACAAAACTGAAAATTTTCACGTCTTTAGGTTGCAAGCCTAACGATGTTCCAAACTCGTACAATTTTTCAAAATCATTATAAAAAGCTTCGTCTACTACAAATCCCAAACTTTTTAAAGGTTCGTTACGCTTCGAAAAATCTCGTTTAGAGAGGTTTTTTTCGATATGTTTTTTTAATGAATTCTGCTTTACTTTTCGTAACATAGAACGTTAATAATTATAGCTTTAAATTAGTTTTTTCATTCTTTAAAACGCTTTAATTTGCAATCATTTGTAAAAATTCATCTTCAGATATTATTGAAATATCCAAACTCTCAGCTTTTGTTTTTTTACTCGGCCCCATATTATCGCCCGCCACAACATAATTAGTTTTAGACGAAATGGAACTGGATACCTTTCCGCCGTTGTCCTCAATCAATTTTTTTAATTCGTTGCGTGAAACTTTTGTAAAAACTCCAGAAACTACAAAGGTGCTTCCTTTTAATACTTCGGTTTGATTAGCCAATTTTTCTGCTGAAATTTCCAGCTGCACCCCGTAACTTTTCAGTCTTTCAATGATAGCGATATTTTCTTCAGAAGCAAAAAATGAAACTACACTTTGAGCTATGCGTTCCCCAATTTCATCAATGGTGGTAAGTTCTTCTTCGGAAGCATTTCTTAAGGCGTCAATGGTTTTGTAGTGCTTTGCCAGTTTTTTGGCTACGGTTTCGCCCACGTAACGAATTCCCAGTCCGAAAAGAACTCGTTCAAAAGGAATGTGTTTCGAAGCTTCAATTCCCGTCACAATATTTTCGGCACTTTTTTGCGCCATTCGTTCCAGTGGAATTATCTGTTCGGCTTTTAAAAGATACAGATCTGCATAGTTATTAATTAGACCGTTATTCACTAAAAGCGCCACAGTTTCGCCACCCAAACCTTCAATATCCATCGCCTTCCGCGAAATAAAATGTTGAATTCGCCCAATAATCTGCGGCGGACAACCAGCTGCATTTGGGCAATAATGCTGGGCTTCACCTTCATTGCGAACCAAAGGCGTGCTGCACTCGGGACATTGGTTTATATAATTTGTAGGATTTGTATTTGGGTCGCGCTGAGTAAAATCTACCCCGATTATCTTTGGAATAATCTCGCCGCCTTTTTCAACAAAAACCGTGTCGCCTTCACGAATATCGAGCTTTTCAATTTGATCTGCGTTGTGAAGCGACGCGCGTTTTACAATTGTTCCTGCCAATTCCACAGGTTCCAAATTTGCAACGGGCGTTATTGCACCCGTCCGGCCAATCTGATAGGTAATTTGGTTTAATACGGTTGAAACCCGTTCGGCCTTAAATTTGTACGCCATAGCCCATCTTGGAGATTTGGCAGTGTACCCAAGCTCTTCCTGCTGTTGCAGATTGTTTACTTTTACCACTACCCCATCAGTCTCGTACGGCAATTGGTGACGGTGAATATCCCAATAATTTACAAAATCCAATACCTCATCCAAGTTTTTGGCCAGCTTGGCAGCTTCGGGGACTTTAAAGCCCCATTGGCGTGCTTTTTCCAAACTTTCAAATTGTGTTTTAATTGAGAGCCTTTCGCCCGTAATACTATATAAAAGACAATCTAATGGGCGTTTTGCAACTTCGGCGCTATCCTGCAATTTTAAACTGCCCGAGGCCGTATTTCGCGGGTTTCGGTAGGGTTCTTCGCCTAATGCTACTCTTTCAGCATTCATTTTTGCAAACCCTTCAAAGGGCAACACAATTTCGCCGCGAATATCAAACAATGGTGGGTAATCGCCCTTTAACTGTAGCGGTATGGAGCGTATGGTTTTTACGTTTGCAGTAACATCATCGCCCTGAAAACCATCGCCGCGCGTAACGGCTTTTAACAATTTTCCGTTTTCGTATGTTAAACTAATGGAAGCCCCATCGTACTTTAGTTCGCAGGTAAATTCTACCCTGCCATCAACAGTTTTTTCAATGCGTTTTTCCCAGTCTTCCAAATCTTCTTTTGAATACGAATTATCTAAAGAATACATTCTGTAGGTGTGGGGCACAGTTTCAAAGTTTTTTGTTACCGCTCCCCCAACCCGAAGTGTTGGCGAATTGGCATCATAAAATTCGGGATGCGCCTTTTCTAAATCTTGAAGTTGTTTTAGTTTTTGATCAAATTCGAAGTTCGAAATGGTGGGATTATCTAAAACGTAATAATTATAATTATGTTCGCGAAGTTGGTTGCGAAGCGTGGTTATTTGCTGTTCGATGTTCATGCAACAAATATAAAATTTAAACAGTAGAGGTTATAAACACCTGTGAAGTTTTTTTATGCCCTTTCTTCATTCAACCATTTAGGCACGTCGGGACGTTTAAATTCCTTCATTTTTTTTATAAGATTCACCGGATTGGTATCTACCAGAAGCAAGTTGTAATTATCCATAGACAAAAAGCCTTTGCGAACCATGGTTTCGAGCATTTTTATTAAATCGTTATAAAACCCGTTTATATTCAGTAGCCCAATTGGTTTTTGATGTAAGCCCAGTTGGAGCCAGGTAATAATTTCAAAAAGTTCCTCGAGCGTGCCCATACCGCCGGGCAATGCGATAAAACCGTCGCTTTCTTCTTGCATTTTCAGTTTTCGCTCGTGCATATTTTTGGTGGTAATTAGCTCGGTAAGCCCTAAATGAACAACTTCTTTTTTCTTTAAAAAGCTAGGTATTATCCCGACTACCTTTCCGCCATTTTTTAAAACACTTTTTGCAAGTATTCCCATCACCCCTATTTTTGCGGCACCGTAAACCAAAGTAATACTGCGTTTAGCAAAAATTTCACCCAAATTTTTCGCAGCATCGGTTATTGCTAGATCGTTACCATCACTACTTCCGCAAAAAACACAAATTTTGTCGAGTTTGTTCATAGAGCTTTTTTTTTGAAATATTTGTTAGCTTTAACGCAATTTGCTGATAAACTGTATTTTACAACAAATTAAAACACACATTTAATCATTCGATCCTTTCCGAAGATGTCTTTTTTCACTTTAATATTTTTGGCACCTTCGGTCAGTAAAAGTTCAGATAATTCTTCACTAAGGTACTCATTAATCTCGAAAAAAAGTTTTCCATTTGGTTTTAAATAGTTTTTTGCCAGCTTCACAATAGCTTTATAAAACAGTAACGGATCTGCATCCGAAACATATAAAGCTCTTTCGGGTTCGTATTTTAAAACGTTTTCCTGCATCTGTTTTTTTTCCAACTCGCGTACATACGGCGGATTGGAAACTATTACGTCGTATTGCTTCGGAAGAGCTTCGGTCGTTAAAATATCTCTTTGAAAAAAATCTATCGTCACTTTATTTCTTTCGGCATTTTTACGTGCCACTATTAATGCTTCTTCGGAAATATCTAAAGCAGAAACCTGCGAATCTAACAGGTTTTTAGCAAGCGAAATTGCAATACAACCTGTGCCGGTACCAATGTCTAAATACATTTTTGCGCCTCTTTTTAACATAGAAGCTTCGTTCAATATCCAAGCTACCAATTCCTCGGTTTCGGGACGTGGAATTAAGGTGTGGCGGTTAACGATAAAGGGCAGTCCGAAAAATTCGGTCTCGCCAACAATGTACTGAATAGGTTCATGATTCTTTAGTCGAAGTATCGCCTGTTGAAATTTTTCTACAGCATTTTCTGAAATTTTCCTTTGCGGATTTAAAGCAATCTCCAATCGGGAGAGCTTGAGGTATTCTTCGGAAAGTATATTGAAAAACGACAATACTTCTTCCGCAGGATATAATTCTGAAATTGAATTTTTAAAATGATTTTTTAGCTCTGTAATTTTCAAATTATATTGGTCATTAGTACCTCGACGGCGCTCAGTGTAAATTTAAGTATTGCTTATTTCCAATTACAATGTTTTAATCATATGCACGGGGCACGAGTAATGGCCCGTGTCTCCCAATGCACCTTCAATATAGCTAAACCCAGCTTGTTTGTAAAGTTTTTGGGCGTGCGACATATATTCCATTGTTTCAAGGTAAATTTTTTCATACCCAAATTCGCGTGCTTTTGCCAAACAAAACTCCATCATTTGCGCGCCAAGACCCTTACCGCGGGCAACGGGCAAGAAATACATTTTTTGGAGTTCACAAAAGTTTCCCTCATAATTGTCTAATTTGGCTATGCCTGCACCGCCAATTATTGTATTGTTTTCTTCAATTACAAAGTATGCCGCTTTCGGTTTTTGGTAGGTTTCAAACATACAATCCAACGCTTCATCGGCATACGCAGTACCCACTTTTGGAACATTAAAATCTATTAAAACACTGCGTATAACCTTGGCAATTTGCAGATTGTCCTGCTTTTCAATAAGGCGAATAATTGGTGTGTTCATTCTAATTAAATCCTTGTATTTTTACGCGGTGAAGATACACGAAAAATATATGACGCGCTGTATTCAGCTAGCCAAAAATGGGCTTGGCACCACCTATCCCAATCCGTTGGTGGGCAGCGTAATTGTTTATAACAAAACAATTATTGGCGAGGGTTGGCACTACAAAGCGGGCCAGCCGCACGCCGAAGTAAATGCTATTTCGGCCGTACGCCAAACCAATTATTTAAACGATTCCACCATCTACGTAAGTTTAGAGCCTTGTAGTCATTTTGGGAAAACTCCGCCCTGCGCAGATTTAATAGTTAACAGCGGAATTAAAAAAGTGGTAATTGGCAGTTTAGACCCTAATCCACAAGTAGCTGGCCGCGGCATAAAAAAATTAATCGAAGCCGGTTGCCAAGTTATTGTAGGGGTTTTAGAAGATAAATGTAATTTGTTGAACAAACGATTTTTTTCATTTCACCAAAAAAAAAGACCGTATATTATTTTAAAATGGGCGCAGACTGCAGATGGTTTTATAGCACCAAAAGAAACCACCCGAAAGGAAACAAAACCCGTTTGGATTACCAATGAATTTTCTAGGCAACTCGTTCATAAAATGCGAAGCGAGGAACAAGCAATTTTAGTGGGGACAAATACCGTTTTACAGGACAATCCATCACTAACGGTTCGGGATTGGACGGGTGAAAACCCAACACGGATCGTGCTGGATAGGCAGTTAAAAATTTCGAGGGACGCATCTGTTTTTGACGCAAATTCAAAAACTATTGTTTTTAGTGAAAAAGACAGTGAAAATTTGGAAAATGTAATTTTTGAAAGGATTGATTTCTCCAAAGAAATCCCGCAGCAAATTTGCGCTGTGCTATTCCAAAAAAACATTCAATCGGTTATTATTGAAGGTGGGGCAAAAACGCTTCAAACTTTTATTGATGCCAATTTATGGGATGAGGCGTTTGTATTTAAAGGAAATAACGCATTTATCGAAGGTGTAAAAGCACCTGTTTTTACGGGTGAAATAATTTCTGAACATAAAATCACAAACAACATGCTATACATCTTTAAAAACCCTCACTCTTGATAGCACTGGCTCTAAGCATTCTTTCGTCCACAATGATTTTTGTGGTTTTTAAGCTATTTTCAAAATTTAAAATTAATACCCTGCACGGCATTGTTTTTAATTATGTAACAGCTTGTATTTGCGGAATTGTCTTTCAGAAAAATACGGTAGCTTTTGCTGAAATACCAAGTTATACTTGGTTTCCATTCGCCTTGATTTTGGGTGCGCTTTTTATTACCGTTTTCAATTTAATGGCTGTTACAACACAGCGTAGTGGACTTTCAGTGGTTTCGGTGGCCACAAAAATGAGTGTTGCAATCCCCATTCTTTTCGGACTTATTTATTACAATGAAAGTTTGGGGTTTTTAAAAATTACTGGCATTGTTCTCGCGTTAATCGCCGTGTATTTATCTTCCATAAAAACGAAAGACGGAATAAAAATAAAACGCTCAAATTTTATATTTCCTATTTTGGTTTTCTTGGGAAGCGGCATTATAGACACAACTATTAAATATTTAGAAGGCGAATTTATAGCCGAAAACGACATTCCTATATTTTCGGCCACAATATATGCGATGTCTGGCGCAATCGGTTTCTCAATTTTGGCCTATCAGGCAATTCGCGGAAAATTTAGGTTTCAATTTAAAAATGTTCTCGGCGGAATAGCCTTGGGAATTCCCAATTATTTTTCCATTTATTTTTTGGTGCAGGCGCTGCGCAGTGGTATTTTTGACAGTTCGGGCGTTTTTACCATTAACAACGTAGCAATTGTAATGATTTCAACCTTAATAGGAATTCTGTTTTTTAAAGAAAAATTATTGTTCAAAAACTGGATAGGAATAGTATTGGCCGTGCTCAGCATTATTTTAATAACCTCAGAAAAACTGTAGCTTTCTATATAAAAAATTGAAATGTTTGGATAGTGAAAAAGATACATATAAAACCATTTTAAAACCCTCCAAAGAAGTACTTTTTAAAGAAAAAGGAAGTAAGTTTTTTGGATATGCGTTTCCTGTTACTTCGGAAGAAAATATAAAGGAACACCTTGACGCGCTCAAAAAACAGCATCACAGCGCCCGACACTGGTGCTACGCATGGCAGTTGGGCAAAGGGTACGAACACTACCGCGCAAACGACGACGGCGAACCTTCTAACAGTGCAGGTATGCCTATTTACGGCCAATTACAGTCTTTTGATGTTACAAATATTCTGGTTGTGGTTGTGCGATATTTTGGCGGCACAAAATTGGGGGTGGGCGGATTAATCCAAGCGTATAAAACTACTGCGCAAATGGCTTTGGAAACTTGCAAAATTTTAAAAAGAACCATCGACGAATCCTATGTGTTAAAATTTGAATACCCCGAAATGAATACCGTAATGCGAATTATAAAAGATGAAGATTTAAAATTGATAAATCAAAAAATGGAGCTTAGTTGTGAATTTGAAATTGCAGTTCGGAAAAAAGATGCGGAACGTATTTTTGAGCTATTTAAAAATACGTACAAAGTAACCATCAAACAATTAACGGATTAATTAATCTTCTTTTAATTTTTCAAGTAAATAATCGGGAGCTTTCATTAGCTTTTTGGTAGTGCTATTTACAAAAACCAAAATTGTGGTTGCCGTAACCAACAGTTGTTTGGATTGATTATAAATTTCGTACTCAAACTCAATTTTTACTGTAGGAATTTGCTTCAAAGTTGTCTTTACGGTTATTATATCGTCGTAATAGGCAGGGCGTTTATAATCTATATTTAAATGCACTACAGGAAGATGTACATTGTTGGCTTCCATCCATTTATAGCTAAAACCAAGGGCTCGCAACCATTCGGTTCTGCCTTGTTCTAAGTATTGGGCATAGTTACCGTAATACACCACACCCATTTGGTCGGTTTCACCATAACGCACTCTAATATCTGTAAATGTTTTCTTCAAAATTATGTACTGTTTAAAGAAAGTTTTTTGTAGTTTTATCGAAAGTCAAGTATGGCGAAAAAAAACTAATAATTCAACCCCAAAGTGGTTTTTTTTATAACTTTTTTGTTCACATATTTGCATTGTTAATAAATAGCCCGGAAATACTCCATCCCCTATTTTTTGGCCATACTTTTTAAAACAAAAAAACAGAAATTTTAACT